>JALFXH010000015.1 GCA_022786965.1 Clostridiales bacterium | reverse complement strand
AGCTACACACCCCAGCGGATGCAGGAGACCATAATCAAGCTGCTGGAGGGGTGGCAGAAGAAGCGCCAGAGAGACCAGGAACGATGAAAGGAGCTGCCTATGAGGGATATTTCAGCCCGTGAGCTGAAAGGACACAACATTCTCGCCGTAGAGCGTTTTCAGGACAACACCCGCTGGATGATCGAGTTTTCCGTCCTGCGTCCCTGTTCCTACGGCAGCCCCGGAGATGAAATGCGGCTGTTTCTCACGGAGGACGGGTATCAGGCCGCTCTTCACAGCCAGAAGCGCCGGGAAATCAAAATCAAGCGGTATGCCCGTGTGATCGAGGGCCATGTTCTCGACTTCAAACCGGACAAGCGCCGCCGCCACCCGTAAACCCATCATCACTACGAGAGGAAAGGAATGAATATGTGTACTGTCCAGAGCATCAAAGATGCCATCCGGGAAAGTTGTCAGTCCCAGTATGATATGGAATCCACTGACATTGACCGGGTTTTGCAGACCCTCCCGTTTTCGGAGCATGAACCGATGTTCAGTCATCCGCCGAAGTACAAGCGTCCCTACCGGCCCTGGCAGAACAACAAAAACAGCTGAAAGCCACAGTCTTTTTCACGAAAGATTGTGGCTTTTTTCATGCCCTGAAATTAGAAAGGAGTGAAGTCAATGGCCGTTTTTCGCATTGAACGGACCAGAGATTATACCGTGATGAGCAATCATCACTTGCGAAACCATGAACTGTCCCTCAAAGCCAAGGGACTGCTTTCCATGATGCTATCCCTGCCGGATGACTGGAACTATACCACCCGTGGCCTTGCGAAAATCTGCAAGGAGGGTGTTGACGCCATCGGTAATGCGCTGCGGGAGTTGGAAACCGCCGGTTACATCGTGCGGAACCAGCTGCGGGACCGACAAGGCCGGATCAGCGACACGGAGTATGTCATCTACGAGCAGCCACAGCCGAAGAACCCGGATACGCCCCAGCCGGATACGGCTTCACCAGATACGGAAAACCCGGATATGGAGAAACCGGATACGGAAAAGCCCGCAGAATTAAATATAGAGAAACCAAATACCCAAAAACAAAATACTCATAGAGCAAGTACCGATTCCATTCCCTTCCGGGAGACAGCGGCGGTAAGACCGCCGGAACGGAAAGGAAGGGATGCGATGTCTGTCTCAGAGATGGAAAGTTATCGGGATTTGATTCTGGAGAACATCGAGTATGACTATCTGTGCAGAGAGTTTTCGACCTACCGGGAGGACCTGGACGAGATTGTGGAGCTGATTGTGGAGACCGTTTGTGCCAAGCGTAAGACCACTCGGATCGCTGGCAGCGACTTTCCCCATGAAGTCGTGCGCTCCCGGTTTTTGAAGCTGGATAGCGAGCATATCCGGTTTGTCATGGACGGTATGCAGAAAAACACCACCGAGGTCCGCAATATGAAACAGTATTTGCTTGCAGTGCTGTTCAACGCGCCCACCACCATCAGTAATCACTACACCGTACAAGTCAATCACGATATGAATGCAGGCGGCTGGTAAGAGCCGCCTTTTCTCATGCCAAAGGAGGCACGACATGAATCAGATAGAAATTTTCAAAAACCCGGAGTTTGGAGCCATCCGCGCCGTAGAAATTGATGGCGAACCCTGGCTGGTGGGCAAGGACATAGCTCTGGCGTTGGGGTACAAAAATGCCAAGGATGCACTGGCCACCCACGTCGATGCTGAGGACAAGCGGATTGTCCAAAGGTCGGAAAACGCGACCTTTGACATCCCGAACCGTGGAATCACCATCATCAACGAATCTGGTTTCTATTCCCTGGTGCTGTCCAGTAAGCTGCCCAAGGCGAAGCAGTTCCGCCGGTGGGTCACGTCCGAAGTACTTCCCACTATCCGCAAGCACGGAGCCTACATGACTAGGGAAAAGTTGTGGGAGGTTGCCACTTCCCCGGAGGCGCTGCTGAAACTCTGCTCCGATCTGCTGGCTGAGCGGGAAGAAAATGCGGTGCTGCGGGAGAAAAACGCTCTGCTGGAAAGCAAGGCCGCCTTTTATGACCTGTTCATCGACCTCAATCACAGCACCAACCTCCGCACCACCGCCAAAGAGCTGGTTGTGCCGGAGCGCCGGTTTGTCCGGTTCCTACTGGAACAGCGGTTTGTCTATCGCACAGCATCCGGGAATGTACTTCCCTATGCAAAGCCCTCCAACAATGGCCTGTTCTGTGTCAAAGACTACTGCAACCACGGACACATCGGTTCCTACACGCTGGTGACGCCCCAGGGCAAGCTGTATTTTGCCCAGCTGCGGGACAGTATCCTGCTGATGATATGATGACCCGTTATCTTTTGCGGCGGCTGGTGGTCCCGCCTTAGTTTGAAGCGCCACCCCTGCAAAATCCGTGGAAAGGAGGCGATGACCTATGCAGGAAGAAGTGGAAAATAGGACTTTAACGCTGGTAGTCAGCGGCACAAAGTTCACCGGGCGTCTGTTTAAGGCCGCCATTTGCAAATATCTTGCCCACCGCAAGGAAAAGAAGCTGCAAAAGCAGAGAAGCCGTGACGCGCCTGTGAAGCCCCAGGGTAAGCAGACGGTGAAACAGCTGATTGGTCAGAACCAGGGGGTTTCCAACATCGAGATCACCGACCCCTCCATCAAGGAGTTTGAAAAGATCGCTCGGAAATATGGTGTGGACTATGCGGTGAAGAAGGACCGCAGCAGCTCCCCGCCCAAGTACCTGATCTTTTTCAAGGGGCGGGATGCGGACGCCTTGACCTCGGCCTTTACTGAGTACACCAACAAGAAAGTCAAAAAAGTGGAGAAATCCGAGCGCCCGTCCGTGCTGGCAAAGCTGAGCCAGTTCAAGGAGCTGGTCAAAAATGCTGTGGTGGACCGCACCAAGCGAAAGGAGCTGGAACGATGAAAAAGCAATTTGACATCAAAAAGCTCCTTGTTTTGAACCTGCCGTATATTCTGATGGGCTTGTTTGCCACCAACTTCGGTGAAGGATGGCGGATGGCCGTGGGCGCGGACGCTTCGGCAAAAATGCTCTCGTTCTTCTCCACACTGCCGGAGGCGCTTGCCAGCTGGTGGCCCAGCCTGCACCCGCTGGACCTACTGGTGGGCCTGTGCTGCGGCGGTGGCCTGCGGCTGGCGGTCTATCTCAAGAGCAAGAACGCCAAGAAGTACCGGCATGGCATGGAGTACGGCTCCGCCCGCTGGGGAACCCATGAGGATATTGCACCTTATATCGACCCGGTATTCCAGAACAATGTGATTCTGACCAAAACCGAGAGCCTGACCATGAACAGTCGCCCCAAGGACCCCAAGACCGCCAGAAACAAAAATGTGCTGGTGATCGGCGGCTCCGGTTCCGGTAAAACCCGGTTCTGGCTGAAACCGAACCTGATGCAGATGCACTCGTCCTATGTGGTCACAGACCCCAAAGGCACCATCCTGATGGAGTGCGGCAAAATGCTTCAGCGCGGTACGCCCAAGCTGGGCAAGGACGGAAAGC
>JALFXH010000182.1 GCA_022786965.1 Clostridiales bacterium | reverse complement strand
CAGCCATTCGTATAGACTGGGAAACTCATCCGGCGGCTCTGGCGGCTTTTTGCGGCGCTCGCGCTCGATGCGCAGATCGCTCCGCACCAACAGAATACCGCAGACCGTTACTATGAGGAATGGCACGAGCAGAATGCCTCCGATCAGCACCGTCACCAGCCACTCATCCAGAGAGGATAAAAGCCCGCTGTCGGTGAACTGATCAAACTAGCCCAAGTACGAAAGAGCAACTATCATGGCGGTGATCAGCAGCGTTCCAACGCCGCCAATGACCACAAATGAGATGTCAATCCGCTTTATCTGCTGCCAATTCTTTTCAGTCATACGCGCTTACTCCGCAAGGGCACGCCAGATGAAGGTGACGATCTGTGCGCGGGTGCAGTTGGCGTCAGGGCTGAACGTGGTGTTGGTGGTGCCCTTGGTGACGTCCTCCTTGACAGCCCACAGAACCGCGTCAGCGTAGTAGGCGCTTGCCTTCACATCGGTGAAGGGATTGGCCGTGCCCGCTGCCGGGGACTTCTGGGAGCGCCACAGGAAGGTGACGATCTGCGCGCGGGAGCAGGTGGCGTCGGGGCTGAACATGGTGTCGCTGGTGCCCTTGGTGATGCCGTTCTCCACGGCCCACAGCACCGCGCCATAGTAGTAGCTGCCAGCCTTCACATCGGTAAAGGGCATGACTGCGGACTTGGCTGCGGGGCTGCCTGCTGCGCGCCACAGGAAGGTCACAGCCTGCGCGCGGGTGCAGATGCCATCGGGGGAGAAGTGGGTCGCATCGGTGCCGGTGGTGATGCCCTTTTCCACGGCCCAGTTGACAGCTTCCTCATAGTAGCTGCCCTCCGGCACGTCCACGAACACGCCGGTCTGGGGGTTGCCGCTGGCCTTCATAAAGACGACCTCGATGGTGTGGTTCTTCTTCACATTCTCGAAGGTGTAGGACTTCACCGCTCCCACGTTCTTGCTGTCGATCAGCACCTTGGCGACGGCGTAGCCCTTATTCGGGGTGATGGTGAAGGTCTGATCCCGGCCCTCGCGGACGCTGACATTGCCGGTGGGAGAGATGGAGCCGTTCACGCCTGCGGTGGCCTTGATGGTGTAGTAGGTGTAACCGCCGCCGCTGCTGCCGCCGCCGTTGTATACCCAGTTGGCCTTGACAGTGACGTCCTTATCCGGCATGACGAAGCTGGCGTTCTTGCTGCTGGCGCTGAGGACGGTCACATCGTCGGAGGTCCAGCCGTTGAAGGTGTAGCCGGACTTGGTTCCGGCGTAGATATTGACCGTGGTTCCTGCCGCATGGCTTCCAGCGCCGGTAGCGCCGGTGCCCGCGCCGCTTAGGGTAACGTTGTGATACTTGGCAGCCTCCGCGTCGGCGACCTTGATGGTAAGCTCCTTCGTGTCAGAGCCGCCGCCATTGGTGGCCTTGACGGTGAACTTGAAATCGCCGGCCTTGGAGGGCGTACCCTTGATGGTGTCGCCCACCAGCGTCAGGCCGTCAGGCAGAGTGCCGGCCTCGATGCCCCAGGTGATGGGGTTGGTGCCGGTGGCAGCCAAGGTCTGGCTGTACGCATTGCCCACCTTGCCGTCCGGCAGGGCAACGGTGGTGATGGCGGGCTTGGTGGGAACATAGGAGGCCATGATGACCACGTTGCTCTCCGGCATGGTGAAGGTGTTGTCGCTGTTGATGGTCACGCTGCCGCTGACCACGACCCACTCCTTGAACTTCATGCCATCAGCGGGTTCGTCAGCTTTCAGGGTGACGGTAGTTCCCGCAGTGGCGGAGGCAGGGGTGGCGCTGCCGTCGATGACGGTGACGGTGTAGAGTGTAGTGCTGCGCTCATAGCCACAGGCTGCACATTTATTGTCCGCGCCGTACTCGTGCATCGCCGCATCCTCCATGGCTGCTCCGCAGTCCTGGCAGAACAACTGGTGGGTGGCGGAGGTGATGCTGTACACGCCTTTGGTGTCGCTGTGGTTGTTGGGGTTCAGAGAGCCGAATTCCGCGCCGCAGGAGCAGACCGCTTTATGGGTGCAGGTGGCAGGCTGAGCCGCTGTATGGGCCTCCCAAATCTCAGCAATACAGATTCCTTCAGAGGGTCCCGCTTGTTCGGCCGCCGTGGGCATGGTGAAGCTGACGGAGCCGTCTGGGTTCTCAGTCAGATCGACGACGTAATAGCCTTCGCCGTCCCAGGATTTCCAGCCGGCAAAGTGCTTACCTTCCAGCAGATTCAGAATAGCGGTCAGGTTGTTTTCACGGCAGATGTCCAGATCAGTAGGAGTCAGGGTAACGTTGGTGCCCGCCGGCACGCCGCCGATGGGGCTTTTATTTTTCAGTTCTCCGTCAATGGAGTAGCCGCCAAAGAACGTAATATACGTTACAGATGCAGGAGATGCCTCGCACTCAAGGGTCGCAATATATTTGCGAACGCCGTTGGAGCGGATGCTGGCTTTGCTGTAGGAGATGCTGCAGCCAGCGCTTGCGGACAGAACATAGCCGTCCTTGATGGAGAAGGGAACTTCAAACTTGTACTTGTAGCTGGCGTTGGCTTCCAAGCTGCTGGTCACTTCCGTCCAGGTGGCTCCCTCGTCGGTGCTGTAATACCAGACACCGTTTGCGCTGTCCACCTCAATGCCAGCGGTCTCCGACTTGGCACCGGCAGCGGAAAGCTCAACGCCAACTCTGGGAAGGGTGACCTCGGTGATCTTAACAGTGGAAATCACCTTGTCCCAGTGGGCGTAAAGGGTGGTGTTCGCCTCAAACTCGGCGTCCTGAGACTTTTGAATACCGCCGTTTGCTCTGGTATACCAGCCGATGAACTGATAGCCCTCCTTAGTGGGGTTGGTGGGCCAGCTGGTGACCTTGTTGGTGGTGGTATCGACCGTTTTCTTGACGATGGTATTCTCACCATCCATGAAGGTGACAGCCTTGCTGTATACGGCCTCCATCTTCAGGTCCGCACCGGGCATGACGTACTGGAGGGCGAACTGGGTCGCACCATCCACAACAGTCGGTTCTCCGTCGCCCACGGTCACTACCCACTTGGAGAGTACGCCGCCGTCTCCATACGTGTCGCTGGGGGAGACAAAGGTGAGCTTCGTGCCAGCGGTGGCCGTGGTCTTATCGTTCAACACGCGGCAGTTGACACAAGTGATGTTATACGCGGTCTCCTCCGCCTCATTGGGGACGGTGAAGGGGACTACATAAGACCGTTTGCCGTCCACGGTGCCCGAGGTGTAAACAGCGGTGTTGCCGTCCACGGTGGCGGTGGCGTTGGTGCTGATGAGGTTGCCGTCCACGGGGACGATCATCACCTCGGCGAAGTAGGTTTCCCCGGCCTCAAACGTGTTGCTTGCGGTCATCACGGAATAGCCCTGTCTGTCGCCCAGCGTGGTCTTGCGCAGCCAGCCCGTAAAGGTGGCGGTGTAGCCGGGATCAGTGACGGTCAGAGGCACATTCACTACCCCTTCACCCTTCGTCCCGGCCGCAGGCAGAGTCGGCAGGCCCGTGGCGCTGAGGGAAGTGATCAGGCTCTTGTTGCAGGTCAGCGCCACGCGGTAGTTACCTGCGCCGGTGATTCCGTCCCGATAAAAGGCTTTGTCGGTGGGTACGCCGTTGATGGTCACGGTGCAGCCATTACGAATAACATAACCGCTACCACTGGTGGGCTTCACACGAACGTCTACGATGTAGGTCTGTCCGGCCTCAAATGTGTCACTGGAAGTCATTTTGGTCCCGGGATTATCCACGGTGCCGCCGTTGTACCAGGTGATCTGATCCACGGTGTAGGTACTGTCGCCCACCGTGAAAGATGTAGTATTGGGCGCCTGACCGCTCATGGGGTCGGTGACCGTGACGGTGGCCGCGTCGATGAACTGCGTGAAGCTCATCTTCACGTTCGTGCCCTCCAGGATGCTGACAGGCTGAGTACGATCTGACTGCTCCACCCACTCACTTCCGGACTTGGTATAAACTCTTGAACCGGAAAAATAAGCACTTCCGTTAATGGTCAGTGTATTCGGAACAACCACGATGCCCGCTTCAAGAATCTCGCCCTCGCGGAGATTGACTTGTCCGGTGGTGTTGAGATAGAGGGCGCTTTCGCACTGCTTATCTTCTTCTCTCGTGGTGGAAATATAGCCGCCGTTGACTGTGAGATTGGCGTTGCCGGTGATGGTCACAGCGCTGGTAAAAATCTTATCCGCAACCGTGGTCAGGGCATCCTCACCGTAGAGGATTCCGCCGTTGATGATCACAGTGCCTGTTTTGGCGTAAATCGCTCTGCCATGGGTGCCGCCCGCCTCTGCAAAGCCTCTCAGACGCACACCGTCCTCTACCGTAAGCTGGGCGCCTGTTCCATTCAGATGCACCACCGCGCTTTCCCTGTGGTGATTGCTGTGCCAATAAGCCAGAGTACCGTCGCCGGTGATCGTCAGCCTATTATTAACAGACAGCCTGATCAGGCTTTTGCTGGTGGCCGGTCCTTCAAATTTCGTGTTGCCCTCCAGAATCAGGACCTTGTTTCGGCCGTCGCACAGCACGGCATCCATGGACACGCCATCTTCGGTGACGGGGATCGTGTCTACCTTGTAGGAGCCATAGGAGTCTTTATTGCCCACCAGCTTCACATACTGAATGCTGGGGTTCTCCATGGCCTGCTTGAAGGCCTCGAAGTTGGTGCAGACCGCCGGATCGTTATAGGAGCCGGTGCCGCTGTACTTCTTTGCCGTAGCCGTAAAGGCCACGCGGTAGTAAACCGCGCCGGTGCTACTCTGGGAGCCGCAGAAATAAGCATCCAAGCCGTTGATGGTCACACTTCTGTCGGAACGAATGAGGTATCCCTCTTTCGGCGTGAAGATTACTTCAACAACATAGGGATTTCCGGCAATAAATGTGTCGCTGGCGCTCATGGTATTCGGAATATTGGGGGTATCAGCTGTTCCGCCGTTATACCATTCATTGACTGTCACCGTATAGCTGTCATCTCCGGCGGTCGCGGAAAACACCGGAGAAGCGCCGTCCGCAGGCTTGGTAACCGTCGCGGAGAGGTTTCTGATGCTGGCGATATTCGAAACCTCGACGTTCTGACCTCTCAGGGCTTCAGTGCTTTCGGACGCTGCGATCACACTGCCGTTGACACTGATCTCTTTTGCTTCATTGAAGTAACCGCAGGTCTCAATGGTTTTCCCGGTTGCCTCAATGTCAATGCCCTGACTAAATGTTCCCTCTTTGATGCTGATGGTACCTGTAGAGGTGGAAGTGATGGACAAACTGTGTGCCTTTTTGCCTTCAGGAGAACTCGGGTGCAGCGAAGCGGAGAAATTGCCGCCGTTGATCGTCAAATTTGCAGAACGACTAATTATGACAGCAAACATATCTGCATTATTGGCAATAAACGCATTATACCCGATAAAGCTACCGCCATTGATCTTGGTGGTTCCGGCTTGGGCAAAAATCGCATAGCCAAAGGATGTACCGTTAGCGCCGCCCTCAAGCGTCACATTGCCGTTAATGGCAAGTAAATTATCTGAAGCCATATTGATAACCGCACCCGTGCCGCCGGTATTTCCATGCACATATTTCAGCGTACCGGTGCCGTTAATGGTCAAATCGTTTCTCGGCCAGATCAGGCAGTCATTCATGCCATTTAAGGGAGAAGTAAAGGTATTCGTTCCCTCAATGGTCAGTACTTTGTATGTTGTATTGCTGATTGCGGCGGCAAGGGACGCCTGTGAGGGCATATCGCCATTAGAGCCACTTACACCGTTCAGCTTGACACAAATGATTTCTGTGTTTTCCATGGCCGCTTTGAACTCGGCAAATGTGTCGCAGACAACGGGATCCTCCGCCGTACCTGTGCCGGTGGTACCTGCGATTTCGCCTTCAGTATACGCCGCCGCCGTCATGCTCATGGCCGGGAGCATCCCCAGCACCATGGCAAGGGTCAGCAGTAAGCTGAGCAGCCGTTTCGGTTTTGTTTGTTTTGTGTTGCTCATAAAATTACCTCCTTAATAGAAGTGATATATGCCATACTAAGTATCCGCCTTTCCTCCGGCGTATGGCCTCCGGGGAAAAGCATGCTGTCTGTTTGACACACAAGCGGAATGTTCATCCTATCAATCAGAACCACCGCCTTTCTTACAGACTGTCCATGACCGCAGCCATGTACTGTTCGGTCACGGTTCCAAAAAGGAAGGCGTCGATCAAACCGTCCCGTTTTGCCGACTTGACCTTTTCCGCCAGCTCGTTGTCTGCCTGATCGTCTACCAAAATGACGATCTTACAGTTCGGGTCGATTTTCTTGACCTTGTCCCGGATGGCGAGCCGCTCTTCCAGCATCCATGGGGTGTAACCGGTCGCTTCCATTAACAAGGCATAGGGCTTGAAGGTTTTGCAGCGCTGCACGGTCTTGTCCGGATGCTCAGAGATTATGACCTGATAATCGTCCAGTTCCTGTGATAGCGTTCTCTGTATCGCCTTTGCGAAAAGCCCGCTCTGCATATCCAATAAGATTTTGCGCATATTCACATTCGCTCCTTCCTTGTTAGTTTACCTGCCTATGAACACAAGGCAAGGCGATTATATAGAGACTGCCTAAAGCGCGTTTTTACCGTTTCCCCGGTATGATTTGCATATAGCAGCTATGCTCTGACCTGCTGAAAACCGAAGTGCTTTTCGGCTGATACACAAAAAATTCATTTTGTCAAATACATTGTAAAGATTTTTTTCGCATTTTTCACTCCGAAAACGGAGGTTTTTTCGCGTATCACAAAAAATCCGTTTGTCAAGTCTATTTTAGTGATTATTTTTGCGCTTGTCACTCCGAAAACGGAGGTTTTTGAAAAAGGGGCAAAAAAAAACACCCGGCTCACCGTAAATCCGATGAACCGGGTATATGTCTTTTATATTATTCGTCCTTCAGGGCAGTGACGATCAGCTTACTTTCTATTGCTGCCGCCATCAGCTCCTCCTTGCTGTCAAATCCGCACCGGCTGACCATATCGCGGATATGCCACCGTGCAGCGTCGCCGGTAATACCCAGCTTCTGCCCGATCTCCCCGAAGCTCATGCCCCGGATATACAGACGCAGAATTTCAAGCTGTATCGGCTTAATCTCACTCGATAAGATATCCTCCAGCTCCACGGGCGGCGTTTCGCCGGGGAAACTGCGCTCTCCGTTCAGAACGCGCTCAATAACCGCCATCACTTCGTCGTCCCCGTGATCCTTATAGCACAACCCGTCGGCACAGCCCGTCTTTGCTTTGGAAAGCACCTCCGGGTCAACCAGTGAAGTCATAATCACCACCTTGGTATTGGGACAGCTCTCCTTAATCCGCTTTCCGGCGGCAAGCCCCGAATGGCGGTGGAGGGTCTGCACATCCATCAGCACAAGGTCAATCCCTTTATTGCAAAGCCGCTCCGCTTCAAAGGCGTCCCGGACAGCGCCGACCAGATGAAAGCGCTCGTCGGCTGTAAACAGCTTGACAAAGTGCTCCTGTATGTATTTGTCATCCTCAACTATCAGGAGATTGATCATAAATTGTCTTCCTCCTTCCTCGGAAGATACAGAGTAAGGGCAAACGCAGGTCGGTGAGAAATTATCATATCGCCGCCGGAAGCCTCTACACTCCTGCGCAGGGAGGAAAGGCCGCTGCCTTCCGTTATTTTATCCTTCGGCACTTCGCCGTTATTGGTAATCTGCACCTGCAGGATACCGATTTTCTCGGTGATCTTGACATTGACTCTGTCTCCCTTGGCGTGACGGATACAGTTGGTGACGCATTCCCGCACGGCAGCCGTTATGAGCTGCTCCGTCGTGGTGTCAGGCGGAATATAGCCGTCCAGCGTTACCTTGACGCCGAGCTGTTTGGCTTTCTGCTGTGCTTCCTCAAAGGTTCCTTTTGCAGTGGAACGGCTTGCCGAAAGCATCCCGATAGCCTCCTGCAAATCCTTCAGCTTTTGCTTTGTCTCGGTAGAGGAGCTGTTCTTGACATCTTGAATGGTGAGTAAGCTGCTTCCGAGGGTGTCGTGAAGCCAGACCTTCAGAGTTAGGCTTTCTTTTTCCCGCACCTCGTCCTCCATGCGCGCATACATCTTTTGTAGCCGGAGGTTTACCTTTTTCAGTTCCTCGTTATTCTCCCGCAGACGAACATTGCCTTCATAAAGCTCGGTCTCGTCATGGGCGGCAAGCTGGACATAACCTGAAAGTCCCTCACCGTCGAGTTCGCTGCGGCAAAAGCGGTAAATCCTGTCCTCCCAAGTTCTGTCGTCCCTAAAACGGTAGCAACCCGCTACATCCGTCATGGCCTCCACTTGGCTTTCCGATGGGGGCGAAGATAGGGCATCCGTCATGTCGCTGAGTGTCCGGGGAAGTCTATCTATCAGCAAGTGGGACAGTTCTGCCATCTTCCGGTTAATCAGAATGATATGTCCGTCTGCGTCCGCAAACAAAAGTCCCACCGGAAGATCGTCAATCGCTTCCTTGACCGACCATTCGTTGATTTCCCGTTTGCTGCGCCGCATTTCCGCGATAAGACTTATGACGGAATATGCAAAGGCGGCGACAAGGATACAAATCAGAGCCGGCACCGGCAAATGAAAATCACTTTGGGTAACATGCTGATTATACCGAACAAGGAAGCAAAGCAGCACAAGTAATCCGTACAGCAGAAATCCGTCCAGTACAGTATGTATTACCGACCGGCGGTGGAAAAACCGGTACAACGGCAAAACAAGCTGTGCCAGCACGCCAAGCCAAGTGATAATAATCACCGCCATCTGTGCGTAATGAGAAAGTTCGCAAAAGCAGGTCATCTTCCGGCACCTCCCCTCAGAGGCAGGATCAATTCCCACTCGCTCTCGTCCGACATCGCAACCGAAGCGTCCGGCCACTCTTTCCCGAGCGGACTCAGATCCTCCCTGCAGCCGACGGTTACACGGATACGAAGCACGCCTTCCACCACACTCACCGATACCGCGCAGGAAGTGATGCTGTCCAGCGCCGCTTCCACCGCGTCCTCGAAAAAGTCATAGGCGGCGGACGCAATCTCGCCGGGCAAATAGTCCCGTTCCGCATCTACAAACACCACACAGTGCGCTCCCATGGCTTTCAGGTAGCGGACAGATTCCTCAATGGCGTTTTTCAGTTCGCCCTGGGGAACGTCAAACCCGTTCTGGATGGAAAGCGTCAGGTGCTTTTTACGTTTGACATAGCCGCCGAGCACGGCGATCTTTGACAGAATGGCGTTTCCTGTTTCCGCGTCCCCGTCCACCAGCTCGTACTCCTTCATCAGCCGCGCAATGCGGTCGATCTGTTTCTGCGTGGAGGCGGTCAGCAGGTCATACAGTCTGTTCTGCTCCGCAGTCACCTTTCTATCCTTTTCCAGCACATACTCATGCCTCAGCATGGCGGTGCGTTCTTCCAGTTCTTCCTTGGTCTCAGTCAGCTCACGGCGCAGATTGGTAAGTTCGGATATATCCTCCGTCCAGACCGTATATCCGCCGCCGATGGG
>JALFXH010000175.1 GCA_022786965.1 Clostridiales bacterium | reverse complement strand
GCTGGAACTGACCCATATAGAGAAGCAGTACGGCCTGAAGGCCAAAATTCTGGCCAAACTGGAATACTTCAACCCCGCCGGCAGCGTGAAAGACCGTATCGCCAAGGCCATGATGGACGACGCCGAAGCCAAGGGCTTGCTGAAGGAGGGCAGCGTCATCATCGAACCCACCTCCGGCAACACCGGCATCGGCCTTGCCTCTGTGGCGGCCGCCCGGGGCTACCGCATCATCATCGTCATGCCGGAGACCATGAGCGTGGAGCGCCGCCAGCTGATGAAAGCCTACGGCGCGGAGCTGGTGCTGACCGAGGGTGCCAAGGGCATGAAGGGCGCCATCGCCAAGGCCGATGAACTGGCCAAGGAGATCCCCAACAGCTTTGTGCCCGGCCAGTTCGTCAACGCCGCCAACCCCCAGGCGCACTATGCTACTACCGGCCCGGAGATCTATGCCGACACCGACGGCAAGGTGGATATCTTTGTGGCAGGCGTGGGCACCGGCGGCACCGTCACCGGCGTGGGCGAATACCTCAAGAGCCAGAACCCCGATGTCAAGGTGGTTGCCGTGGAGCCTGCCGGTTCCCCGGTGCTGAGCAAGGGCACCCCCGGCGCTCACAAGATTCAGGGCATCGGCGCGGGCTTTGTCCCGGAGGTTCTGAACACCGGTGTTTACGATGAGATCATTGCAGTTGAAAATGAAGCTGCTTTCGCCACCGGTAAAAAGATCGGCAAGTCCGAGGGCGTTCTGGTGGGTATCTCCTCCGGCGCCGCTGTCTCCGCTGCCATCGAGCTGGCGAAGCGCCCGGAAAACAAGGGCAAGACCATTGTGGCCCTGCTGCCGGACACCGGCGACCGTTATCTCTCTACCCCGCTGTTTGCGGACTAAACCGGATTTCAGGGGCTGCTGCGTCGTGCGGCAGCCCCACTTAAATTTTCTGAAAAAATAGGAGGAGACCCATGGCAAGCGTTGTTGCGGTTTGTATCAGTGAGCGAAAAGGGACGCAAAAACACGCGGTCCCGGAAATCCAGTTGAAGATCGACCACGGAATTGTAGGCGATGCCCACGCGGGCAACTGGCACCGGCAGGTCAGCCTGCTGGCACAGGAGAGCGTGGAGAAAATGAAAGCCGTTTTCCCGGACATTCCCGTGGGAGCCTTTGCGGAGAATATCCTAACGGAGGGGCTGACCCTTTACACCCTCCCGGTGGGCACCCGGCTCCGGGTTGGAGAAGTCCTGCTGGAAGTGACCCAGATCGGGAAGGAATGCCACGCCCACTGCGCCATCCGACAGCAGGTTGGCGACTGCGTGATGCCCCGGGAGGGAATTTTCACCATCGTGCTGGAAGAAGGAACCATCCGCCCCGGTGATGCCATCACGGTATTGACTTGAGGAAACCGCCATGACCGACTTGGAATTTCAGGAAATCCTTCGCAAGCTGGAACAGGGCATGACGCCGGAGCTTACCAAAGTCGTAGACGGTCAGACCTATACCAGAGTCTTTCTCCCGGAAAACAGGCTGATTCTGCTGGGGGGCGGTCACATTGCGGTGCCGCTGTGCGCCATGGCCTCCATGCTGGACTTTGCTGTCACCGTTTTGGATGACCGCATCAGCTTTGCCAATTCAGAACGCTTTCCACAGGCCACTCAGGTGATCTGCGATTCCTTTGCCGCCGGGATTGAGAGCCTGCATATTCGTGCCACGGATTACGTCTGCGTCATCACCCGTGGGCACCGGTGGGACGGGGAATGTCTGCGGCAGATTTTGTCCGGAACGCTCCCCACCTACCTCGGCATGATCGGTTCCAAACGCCGGGTAGTGGGGCTGCTCAGTCTGCTGGCAGAGGAGGGCTTTGACCCGGAAGCCCTTGAGCGCATCCACGCTCCCATCGGCCTGAAAATCAACGCCCAGACCCCGGCGGAAATCGCCGTGTCGATCTGCGGAGAAATGATCGCCCACAGGCGGCAATATGTCCAAAAGGATTCCCGCATCTGCCTGGACCAGACCAATACCGACTATTCCATGCTCCGGTTTCTGGCACAAAGCACCCAGCCAAAGGCCTGCGCACTGGTGCTCTCCTCCACCGGCTCAACCCCGGTGAAGCCCGGCGCGATGATGGGAATTGACGCCCTTGGCAACGGCTACGGCACCATCGGCGGCGGCTGCAGCGAAGCGGCAATTATGGTCAGGGCCAGAAAAATCATGGGAACAGGCACCTCCTGCGTTGTAAAGATCGATATGACCAATGAAGTCGCCGAAAGCGAGGGAATGGTCTGCGGCGGAACCATGCGTGTTCTGCTGGAGGATGTTGTTACTCTAGAAATAGGAAAATGAGGGAAGTAATAAGGCATGCACCTCCTTGGTGATCTCTTTCTCATCCAGTCCCAGCTCCTGTAGCCGGACATAAATTTTACAGATAACCGGCGCAATGTCCTGTCGGTAGTCCACAGCAGCCGGAACAGCATTGTGAATCAGCAACCGCAGATATTCGCTGTTCGTAATCTGAAGTCTGCAGCTGTTGATATTTATCGTATCCAGTTTGTTATTTGTTAGCATTGTGTCGCGTACATGGATTAAATCTTTGTATCTTCTGTAATAATAATGGTGACGCAACATATATATTGTGTCAAAACTTCTTGCTTTGATAACATCTAGAATCGTCTCATACCCATATTTCTTTTTTACAAAGCGATTGAATGAAAACAGATAGTCGACGGTCTTATCTGCTGAGTATTTCATGCTTCACACTTGTCCTTGTCATATTCGGCATCGATTCCAACGGAATACAGGTTTTCTATCCTTGCCAAACCACTGGCATAGCTATTCCCGCTTTTTGCGCCTACATAACCAATAAAACCTTCTCTATCGAACATAACCCGTCCTCCTATGTCGAAGAAGATATGCAAGTCTATTATACTTGGTTGATCAGGGGAACACAATATGGGAAACGGCTATAGATTGCTGTTTTGCCGGATATTTCCCAAATTTGAAGTATGGATTCCTTTTCGCCGGGCATACTCCACCAGCTCCCTTGCATTGCTCGCCGGATGCCACGCATAGGCAATCAGATAGTCCACATGATCGATCATGTGCCGGTTCGCTCTTGCGATAGCATACCGGGGTGGCACAGATTCCATGCCTGGCGGGTAAAATGTCCCGTCAAAGTCAGGGGGCGTTTCGACTGGTCGTTCAGCCGGGTGGTAGGGGATTAGAAGCAGCAATGTAATTTCCGGATGCAACACCTTTGCTGATATAACAGCCCTCGCAGCCATGCGATCAAAACCACCGTAGTTACCGACAATAAATTCCGTAACACCATAGTCAACGATATGATGCTCCACGGCTTCTGCAAGCTCTGGAAAGATTTCCTCGGAAGCTTCCCTGTGACCAATAAAGAAGCAGCTTTTCATATTGCACCTCAATATTTGGTAATACCAAATTTTAATTATTATATTTGGTATTACCAAATATACCAAGACCCCTACGGCATATAATGATGCCGTAAGGGTGGTGAGCAGTATGAAACCGAGAAAGCTGGAGCTGGGTGATCGCAACATCATCGGCAAGCGTGTTACCGAGGCGCGGCTGGCGCAGGGTATGAAACAGGTAGATCTGCTCGCCAAATTGCAGCTTGCCGGGATTGATATCAGCGTACCCGCGCTTTCTTTACTGGAAGGCCAGAAACGACCGGTATCGGATATTGAGTTGAATGCCCTGGCGGATATTCTGAATGTTTCCGTTGACTGGCTGCTGGGCAGAGAATAAAAAACGCCGTCGATGCGAGTAACGCACTCGCACCGACGGCGATATTTATTTTTTCAGCTGATTTTTTCACTGTAGGCCAGTCCACGGCTTATTCCATGGTATAATGCCTTGCTCCAACTGGGCAATGATGCGGTCTGTGACTGCCGCGTAGATATCGAACGCCATTTCTGTACCTCCAATAGATTGTGGTTGGTGGGTTCCTCCGGGGGAGGGTTGCCCCTCCCCGCTGGTGGTCAGGCGATGATGAAACGCCGGGTGGTAGTGCTCTTGCTGAACCGCTCCCACAGTTCCGGGGCCGCTGCCTTGAGGGCCTTGCTGTCCAGGCGGCTGCTGGTGACCGGCTTCCATGTAATCTTGAAGCTGGGGCCGTACAGTTCTTCGGTGCTGTTGGCGGTCATGTAGGCTTTCAGCTCGTCCTCGGTGGCGGTGATCTCTGCGGCCAGTTCATCAGCCATGCGGCGCAGCTCTCGCAGCTCTGCAACCTTGGCTTCCAGTTCGTTCATGCTCATGTGTTTTCCTCCTTGTATTTCGTGGAGGGGCGTGTTATAATATCGGTGCCCCTCTGTGGTGGTGCTCTCCCGGTTGCTTTGGTCGGCGTGTCGGGAGGGCTTTTCTTTTTCACCCATGTTGTAGCGTTTCATATCGGAGTCGCTTACCGGGTGGCCTCTGTTATCTCCTGTTCATGGCCTTATTATACTTCACTTAATAAGTGAATGCAAGATGGAGTATTGCACAATTATTAAGTGAACGTTTTGTGCATTTTGTTCACTTGTTAAGTGTAGAAATGAGTGATACAATATAATACAAAAAAGGAGGTGGCAACATGGCCCAGAAATACACCGAAGCACGCAAGGAGGGGAACAAGCGCTGGGACGAAAAGAACCTTGACCGCGTATCTCTGGCGATGCCAAAGGGCAAGAAGGAGGATATCAAGGCCGCAGCATCTGCCGCAGGCGTTAGTATGAACGCATACATTGTTGCGGCGGTGGATGAAAAGATGGAGCGTGACGGATTCAAAACTGAACCAGCCACAGAATAAAAAAGTCCCGCCTTGGTGGCGGGAGCATTGACAACGCGCTGAGATTGCGCTATACTGATAATACAAAAGGGCACTGCGACAAGCGGTTAGCCCGGGTAAGTTTGAGTTACAAAGCTATAGCCTTGAAACCGTCACTTGGCCGAGTGGCGGTTTCTGCTTTTTACTCTGATCGTCACAGTCCAGTTGAGAATGTGAAAGGTCAATGTAATTGGCATGGTCATCCCCCCCTTTCGGGTGGAGTGACTAACCGCCTACCATTTATTGGCAGCGCCCGGTTCCCGAAGGAACCATACATATTCTACCAAATATCAACATATAAGTCAAAACATATTTTCGACAACGCCAACTGCTCGTGCGGTTGGCGTTTTTGCTTTGGAGGTGTATTTTCAATACAAATGAATTAACCATGGGCAGCTTGTTCGATGAGATCGGCGGCTTTCCCCTGGCGGCGCAGCGGTGCGGTATCCGCCCCATGTGGGCCAGTGAGATTGAGCCTTTCCCCGTGGACGTTACGAAGCTGCGGCTCCCCGGCATGATTCATGTGGGGGACATTACGAAACTGAATGGTGCGGATTTGCCGCCGGTGGATGTGATCACCGGGGGCTCCCCCTGCCAGGATCTCTCAGTCGCCGGAGCGAGAGCCGGGCTTGCCGGTTCCCGTTCCGGACTTTTTATGGAGCAAACCAGAATCGTGAAGGAGATGAGACATGCAGACTTACAGCGAGGAAGATCAGATGTGCTTGTACGACCCCGGTTTATGGTGTGGGAAAACGTCCCCGGAGCCTTCTCCAGCGGGGAGCCGAAGGGGGAGGACTTCCGGATTGTCCTCGAGGAAATTATTCGAATTGTCTTCGATTCCGTATCAGTTCCTGGACCTGACACCGGGCGCTGGGAATCTTCTGGGTGTATTCTATTGGGAGATACTTTCTCCCTGGCGTGGAGAGTCCTTGACGCTCAATACTGGGGCGTCCCCCAGAGACGCCGTCGTATCTATCTTGTGGCAGATTTTGGAGGACAAACCGCACCCAAGATACTATTTAACCAGGAAAGCCTGCCTCGGGATTTTATGCCGATCCTCCGAACGGGACAAGCCCTTGCCGACAGCGCTGCGGAGCGCCCTTGAGCTGCAGGCAGGTCTGCGGGAAGATGTGTCCCTGAAAGAAGGAAATATTGCCTTCGCCGCCAACCAGAGGGATGAGGTGCGGGATCTCCATGATGTAGCCGGGGCGTTGGGCGCTCAGACGGGAATGAAGCAGCAGACCTTTCTTGCGGAGAGTGCGCCTGTGCTGTGTCTGAACGATCAGGGCGGGCAGGTGATGAACTGCTCTGTGAATATCACCGGCACCCTTCGCGCTCAGGAGCGGGGGCATCAGCCGC
>JALFXH010000088.1 GCA_022786965.1 Clostridiales bacterium | reverse complement strand
CAGGCTCATGACCTACCTGACCGATGTCCATGACCCTGCCAATCTGGATGATTTCCTGATTATCACCTATACCAAAGCGGCAGCGGCGGAGCTGCGGGGGAAGATCGCGGCGAAGCTGAGCCAGCGCATTGCCGAAGAGCCGGAAAACAGGCATCTGCAGAAGCAGATGCAGCGGCTGTTTCTGGCGAAAATCTCCACAGTTCACGGTTTTTGCGGTGATATTCTCCGGGAATACGCCTATCGATTTGATATTCCCGCGGATTTTCGGGTAGCGGATGAAAATGAATGCCGGGAGATCCGAGAGCAGGTGCTGAAGGATTTGCTGGACAGGGCCTATGCGCAAGCCGAAGACCCGGATTTCCGGGCCTTTGTGGATACCCAGGGCCTTGGACGGGACGACCGGCTGGTGCCCCAGATTATTGAGAAGGTGTATGACAGCGCCAGATGCCACCTGAACCCAAAACAGTGGCTGGATACCTGTCTGACGCTGCTGGATGCGGAAAACGCGGCGGACGCCTCGGAAACCATTTGGGGAAAATACCTGATTGATGACCTTCACGACTATCTGGACTGTCAGATTCATGTGATCGAAGCCTGCGCAAATCAGCTGTCAGCCAGCGAAGGCATGGAGAAAGCTGCCATCAATCTTCGGGACACCTTGTATCAGCTTCAAGCCCTGCGGGAAGAAAACACATGGGACGGAATTGTGAAGAAACGTACCATCGACTACGGAAGACTGGTGTTCCCCAAGAAAAATGTGGATTTGGAGCTGGCAGAGCGGGTCAAAGCGGCCCGGAAGAGCTGCAAGGCAGGACTGGAGCGGAAGCTGAAAAACTTTGCTGAGGATTCAGCGCTGGTTCTTATGGATTTGGCTCAGTCTGCGGATGGCGCCAGAGGCCTTGCAAAGCTGGTTGAGCAGTTTGACCGTGATTACCGGGCAGCCAAGCGCAGCCGCCGGATTCTGGATTTCAGCGATCTGGAGCACAACACCCTTGACCTGCTGCTGGGTAAATCCCGGACAAGTCCTACAGCCGCCGCGGCAGAGATCGGCGGAAGATACCGGGAGATTCTGGTGGATGAGTATCAGGACTCCAATGGTGTTCAGGATGCCATCTTTTCGGTGCTGAGTCAAAAAAGGCAGAACTGTTTCCTGGTTGGCGATGTAAAACAGTCTATCTATCAGTTCCGTCTGGCTGACCCTGGGATTTTCCTTGAAAAGTACGAATCCTACGAACCTGCCGAACGTGCTCAGCCGGGGCAGGGCAGAAAGGTACTGCTCAGCCACAATTTCCGTTCCGGCGCGGAGGTCATTGAAGCGGTCAACCATGTGTTTTCCACTTGCATGACACCGAAAGTTGGCGGCCTGTACTATACGGAGGCGGAAGCGCTGCGGGAGGGCGTGCCTCATATTTCGCTGCCGGACCCGGGGGTGGAGCTGTACGCATTGGAAACCGTGGCGGATACCTATGGGGAGGAAGCGGCTTTTGTAGCCGAACGAATCCGGGAAATGCTGGTTTCCGGCACACTGGTACGGGAGGGTGACACCCTGCGCCCGGTAGAGCCGGGAGATATCGTGATCCTTCTGCGTTCTCCCGGCAGTGCCGGCGGGTATTTCCAGCGGGCGCTGGAAGCCTTGGGAATCCGGTGTTCCACTGGCGGCGGTACGGATCTGCTGCAAACCCAGGAAATCGGAACCTTCCGCAGTCTGCTGCAAACTGTGATGAACCCCCGGCAGGACATTCCCCTGATCAGTGTGCTGGCAAGCCCGGTATTTGGATTTACCGCAGAGGATCTGGCACAGATCCGGGCAAAACAGAAAAAGGGAACCTTCTATGACGCTCTGGCATCCAGCGGACACGCGAAAGCGGAAGCCTTCCTGATGACGTTGAATACCTTGCGCGCCGAGGCAAAGCGCAGCACCCTCACCACGCTGATGGAGAAATGCCTGCTGCTGACCCGCATGGACAGCGTTTTTGGGGCAATGCCCGGGGGAGAAGCCAAAGCCGCGAATATTCAGACCTTTTATCAGTACGCCTGTGATTTTGAAAAGGGCACTCTGCGGGAGCTTTCTCAGTTCCTGGAGCACCTGGACCGGATGGAGGAGCGGGGCCTAGTGACAGCGGGCAGCGCCGGAGGGGACTGTGTAAACATCATGAGCATCCACAAGTCCAAGGGCCTGGAATTCCCGGTGGTATTTCTCTGCAACCTGTCCCGGCGGTTCAATCAGGAGGACCTGCGGGCCCAGATTTTGTGTGACCGGACGCTGGGCCTGGGGCTATCCAGCGCGGACACCGAAAATCGGATTCGATACCCTTCCCTTGCAAAGCGGGCCATTGCCGTGAAGATGGCATCGGAGAGCGTCTCGGAAGAGATGCGGGTGCTGTATGTTGCCATGACCCGGGCGAAGGATCGACTGGTGATGACCTATGCCTCCCAGAGCCTTGTCTCGGATTTGCAGGATATCGCTTTGCGCCGGGATTTTGACGGGGGCCGGTTGTTGGGACAGGACGCGACCTGTATGGGCGACTGGGTGCTTCTGGCGGCCATGGGAAGACGGGAAGCGGGTGCCCTGCACATTCTGGGGGGCCGACCCGCGGAAACGGTTTTCAGTGATTGCCAGTGGAAAATCGAGACGCCCAAGGTGCTGGCAGAAGTACAGCATTCCTCAATCGTTTCAGAGGACGCTCCCACGCTCCCAGCCGAACTGGAAGAACAGCTGCGCACCGCATTGGATTTCCGGTATGACCATATTCCTGCAACGCACACACCCTCGAAGCAGACAGCCACAGGACGTAAAGGCCGGGTCAAAGACGCGGAAGCGGCAGAGAACGCGGAACCACCCAAAACACCGGAACGAAACTGGCGTCAGCCTTCCTTCTTGTCGGCACAGTCTCAGGGAAAAAGCTACGGCAGCGCCATGCACGCCGCTCTGCAATACCTGAAATATGAGAACTGCGGGGATGATCAAGCAGTAGCATCGGAAATCCAGAGATTGGTAGCGGAAGGGTTCCTGACCCAGGAGCAGGGAGCGCTGGTCAATCCGGAAAAGCTGGCGCGCTTTTTCCGGACGGAGCCGGGAAGAAAGCTTCTTTCCGGGGCACCCTGCCTGCGGGAGTTTAAATTTTCCATACTGGATGACGGCAGGCATTACGGCGAGGGCCTTTCAGGGGAGCAGGTGCTTTTGCAGGGTGTTGTAGACTGTGCCCTTCTGGAGCCGGAGGGGATTACTGTGATCGACTTCAAAACAGATCGGGTAACAGAGGAAACCATCCACACCGCCGCCAATCGTTACAGCCTTCAGGTGCAGACCTACGCGGATGCCTTGAGCCGAATCTATGAGATGCCAGTAAAGCGAAAACTGCTGTACTTCTTCAATCTGGATACGTTCATTGAACTATAAAAATGTGGGCCACCCAACGATGGTGGCCCACATTGCCGTCAGCGGCTGTTTCTGTTCTGGTTGCTGTTCTGATTCTGGTTGTTGTTCTGATTGTTATTCTGGTTGTTGTTCTGGTTCTGATTCTGCTGATTCTTATTCTGGTTATTCATGTTTTGTTCCTCCCAAAACGATCTGACGGCATAGCCGCTTATCTAGGATACCTCGTTTTTTAGGATTTATCCCTTGCCTTAAACAGAAAGCTGGCCGCAAGTCCCGCAACAATGGCGGCGGTAATCCCACCGGCGGCAGCTTTCAGCCCACCGGTAAAAATGCCCAGAAATCCGTCCTTTGTGACCGCTTCCTTAACGCCCTTGGCAAGAAGACTTCCGAAACCGGTCAACGGAACCGATGCGCCGGCCCCGGCGAATTCAATGAGTTTGGGATACAGCCCAACCGCCCCAAGAATCACGCCTGCCACCACATAGCTAACCAGAATCCGAGCAGGCGTGAGCTTGGTTTTGTCAATCAGTATTTGTCCGATGAGACACAGCGCGCCGCCCACCAGAAACGCCTTGATATAGTCCATATTACCGCCCTCCTGAAATGCTTACCGCGTGACATACGCCGGGAATGGGGAGACCCTGCTGGGTAGAGGTGGGGGACAGAAGCGCGCCGGTGCCGCAGAACAGGATTTTTTTCAGCTTTCCCGTGTTCAGCTGATCCAGAAGATATCCGCACAGGGTAATGGCGCTGCACCCACAGCCGGAACCGCCGGCGTGTACATCCTGCGATGTGTTGTCAAACACAGTGGTGCCGCAGTCCATGAGCTTTCCGCCCAGAGACATCCCCTCCAGCCGGGCCAGTTCCAGCAGCATTTCCATGCCCAGCTGCCCCAGATCGCCGGTGACGATCCGGTCAAAGTCCTCCGGCCCGGTGTGAAGGTCCGCAAAATGAGCCTTGACGGTGGCCAGAGCCGCAGGCGCCATGGCCGCGCCCATGTTGTTGGCGTCCTTAATCCCCAGGTCTGTGACGGTACCGATGGTGCAGGCGGTGATTTTCGGCCCATTGCCCTGACTGCGTACCAGAGCGGCCCCGGAGCCGGTGACGGTCCACTGGGAAGTCGGCGTCCGCTGACCGCCATAGCCCAGCGGGAACCGGTACTGCCGCTCCGAGGACGCGAAATGGGAGGAGGTCATGGCAACCACAGTGTCCGCGAACCCGCCGCCTACCGTCATGGAAGCCAGCAGCAGGCTCTCCGCCATGGTGGAGCAGGCTCCGTACAGCCCCAGGTGGGGTACGCCGGTATTGCGCAGGGTAAAGGACGAACCGATACACTGGTTCAGCAGATCACCGGAGAACACCACGTCAAAATCCGCCATGGTCAGACCGGCTTTTTCCGCCAGCTTCCGCAGCGCCAGCTGCTGCATCTGTTTTTCCGCCTGTTCCCAGGTTTTCTGCCCGAAATAGGTATCCCGGCATTTGATATCGAAGGTATGGGCCAGCGGCCCCTCCACTTCTTTTTTACCGGCAACATTGGCCCAGGCTGTGATCACAGGTGGCTGTGCCAGTACAAAGCTCTGCCGTCCCCGTTTCTGATTTGCCATGACAGCACCTTCCTTAACTGTTTTCCATAGTATGTGCGCGTATTGCGAAAAACATGCAAATGCGGTATAATCAGTAAAGAGGGGGAAGAATTATGAGCTATACGGTTCGTCCGGCACAATTTTCAGATTTAAGCAGGATTCAGGAAATCTACGGCTATGCCAGGGATTTCATGGCAAAACATGGCAATCCAAATCAGTGGGGAAAAACATACCCGCCCACCAAGCAGCTTCAGCGGGACATCGCTGAAGAAAAGCTGTTTGTCATCACTGACGGGCAGATCGTTCACGGCGTGTTCTTCTTCTGGATTGGGCAGGACCCGACCTATCAGAAGATTGACGGTACATGGCGTTCTGATTCGCCTTACGGAACAATTCACCGTATCGCGGGAGACGGCTCCGGCGGGATTTTGAAAACCGCTGTAGCATTCGCGGAAGGGAAAATCGGGCATCTGCGGATTGATACCCACGAGGACAATCATGTGATGCAGAGTGCGCTTACCAAACTGGGCTTTCAGCCCAGTGGAATTATCTATCTGGAGGATGGCTCTCCGAGAATTGCCTATGATTATCTGAAAATGGAGAGCTCAAAATGATCAGACAGGCAATTATGGGAGACATCTCCCGAATCGCGGAAATCCTGGTCGTTACCAAGTGGGTGAATTATCGCAAAATATTCCATAATGACCTGTATTCTTTTGGGGAACTACAGGTTTTGCCGGTTGCGGGGCAATTGCAGGAGGACCCACGGCAGCTCAGGGGAATCTGGGTTTATGAGGACGATTTCGTGAAGGGACTCATTCGGGTTCAGGAACAGGAGTTGGTTCAGCTGTATGTGGATTCCTTCTTTGCCGGGCAGGGAATCGGCGGAAAGCTGCTGGATTTTGCTGTGGAGCGTTTTCGTGTCAATCATCTGTGGGTATTGGAGAAAAACCAGCGTGCCATTGTATTTTACGCACGGCATGGCTTTCAATACAGCGGAGTCTGGAAATATGAAGAAGGCACCACGGAGCGGCTGCTGTGGATGAGCCGGTAAAAAAGAAATGTCATTGCAAACCTGTGGTGTGCAATGACATTCGTGTATATAGCTATTTTTCGATGTGTTCTGAGCGCGGAGCGGGAAACAGAACGGAATCATTTACCCGCCAGTGCCCGTTCCAGCCAGACGCAGCCAACGTCCAGCGCGGTATAGAAACCGTCCTTTTCGCTCTTCTTCACAATGCGGTCCCGGCTTCTCGCAGCGGGATCGGTCAGCTGCAGCTGAACAGAGACCCGGGTTGCCACATCCAGGTCGCCGACCTTTTTCGTCTCCAGAACCTGAAGCATTACGATGTGGCTGTCTGCCATGGAGCCGTAATAGATGAGGTTGTCCTTGCGCATCAGGGGACGACCTTTATACATGAGAACTGCGTTTTCATCAGCCATGATACAAACCTCCTAGAAAAATGTGATAAAATTGTAACACAGCGTTACAAAAATGTCAATGAAAATGTGGAAAAGTACCCAAATATTGCGCTATTTTCCCAATTTTACCCGGTGCGTCTGCTGCATTCTTTCAAGACAGAGAGAAAGACAAATTACAAAACAAGAGGCCTTTGCGTATGCAAAAGCCTCTTGGCTTTGGGTCATTCCTGCTCGAACAGGTATTCGCGAACCAGCACCTGCATCAGCTCGTCCCGGTCGATTTTGCAAATCATGCTCCGGGCATTGTTGTAGTTTGTGATATAGGTAGGGTCCTCGGTCAGAAGATACCCGACGATCTGATTGATGGGATTGTAGCCTTTTTCCGTCAGGGCCTCATACACACTCCGAAGAATTCTGCGCATATTGTCCCGATCGTCATTTGGTACTGTGAATTTCTGTGTATCCTTCTCGGCCATGGTATTCAGCCTCCTTCAAAAAGAATGCAAATATTATACCTCAAACAGTGCCTGCTGTAAAGGCCTGAAATTCGAATTATTTGTGAATTTTCACCGATTACCGCAGGGTTGCGTTGAGTTTTTCCTTCAGACTGTTCAGAACCTTGGTCACAACACCCTCGGAATCGGTATCCGTCAGCGTGCGGTCATCGGCCCGGAGTTCCAGGGAGAAGGCCATACTCTTCTTACCCTCGGGGACGCCCACACCACGGTAGATGTCGAACAGCTTCACATCCCGCAGCAGCTTTCCGGCAGCTGCAGTAATCACGTCCTCGGCCTGGGCCACGGTGACGGCTTCATCACAGATCAGGGCCAGGTCACGGGTGACGGCAGGGTACTTGGGCAGAGGAGCGTAGGTGGCATCCGGCAGGCGGCAGTCAAGCAGCTTGGTGAAGCTGATCTCCGCGCAGTACACGTCGGTGTCAATGCCATAGTTTTTGGCAACCAGCGGATGCACCTGACCCATGACGCCCACTTCCATACCATCGATGACCACAGCGGCGCACCGACCGGGGTGATAGCTGGGATTGTCCTTCACCGCGTGGTAGCTGGCCTTCTTCAGCCGCAGACCGGCAAAGATGCCTTCCAGCTCACCCTTCAGGGTGAAGAAGGTCTCATTGGCGCCATAGGTGCCCAGAATGAGCATCTTAGGCTCCTCGGGCAGGGTCTGTCCGGCGGTGGGCAGGTAAATCTTGGCAATTTCGTACAGCTTCACGGACTTATTGTGGTAAGCATTGTTCCGGGACAAAATTTCCAGCATGGAGGGCAGGGCGATGGTGCGCATGATGGAGGTGTCCTCGCCCAGAGGATTCTGAATCCGAAGAGCGTTCCGCAGGGGGCTGTCAGCGCTCAGACGAATCTGATCAAAGGCTGCCGGGGAGGTGAAGGAGTAGGTAATGATCTCGTTGTAGCCCAGGCTGCGGCACAGGGTTCCGGCCTTGGCTTCCAGCTTCATTTCATCGGTGTAGCCGCCCTGGGTGGAGTTCTTGAAAGCGGTGGTGGGAATCTCATTGTAGCCGTAAGCGCGGCCCACTTCCTCGGCAATATCCGCCATCAGATTCAGGTCAGGCCGGAAGGAGGGAACGTGGATGGTGTCGCCCTCCACAGGGATTTCCAGCAGATTCAGGTAACGCACCATTTCCTCTTTGGAAATCTCCGTGCCCAGCAGACGGTTGATTTTGTCCACCTCCAGAGGAAGTGTTTTGGGCTGGGGAACGTAATTCACAATGTCAATGATACCGTCCAGAACATCGCCGCACTGGAGCATTTCCACCAATTCGCAAGCCCGCTGCACGGCGGGAATGGTCATCATGGGGTCAAGGCTCTTTTCAAACTTGCCGGAGGCCTCGGTTCGCATGCCCAACGCCAGGGCAGTCTGTCGGATGGAGGTACCGTTGAAGTTGGCGGATTCGAAGACCACCATGGTGGTGTCGTCAACAATCTCAGAATTTTCACCGCCCATGATACCGGCAAGGCCGATGGGCTTTGTTTCATCGGCAATTACCAGCATACCGGCCTTCAGGGGACGGACAGTGCCGTCCAGCGTGGTCAGCGTCTCGCCCTCTTCCGCTTCCCGGACAACGATCTTGCCGGAGGAAACATAACGGTAGTCAAAGGCGTGCATGGGCTGGCCATATTCCAGCATGACGTAATTGGTGATGTCAACGATGTTGTTGATGGGGCGGACGCCGTTGGCACGGAGCCGCTGCCGCAGCCACTTGGGGGAGGGGCCGATCTTCACATTGGCCACCATCCGGGAGGAGTAGCGGTTGCACAGGTTGGCGGCGGGAACCTCTACGTCCAGATGCTCGAAAATGGAACCGGCGTCACTGCCCTTTACTACAGGCTCGTGGTGGCGCATGGTCTTACCGAAGGCCGCTGCTGCTTCCCGGGCAAGACCAATGATGGAGTAGCAGTCGGGACGGTTGTTGGTG
Organism: Clostridiales bacterium; assembly: GCA_022786965.1. Lineage (GTDB taxonomy): Bacteria > Bacillota > Clostridia > Oscillospirales > Oscillospiraceae > Faecousia. The sequence goes on along the minus strand of JALFXH010000088.1, from coordinate 3,336 downwards.
ATCTCGAAATCCACAATCGTATCATCGTTGCCGATGACCAGATTGATGTCCTGACCTACGGCGCAGTCCTCGTCGTTCAGAATCCAGATGCCGTCGGCATAAGCCCCGGGCAGGTCGTTCTGAGTCAGGCCCAGCTCGGCGAAGGAGCAGAGCATACCGTTGGAAACCTCGCCGCGCAACTTGCCCTTGGTGATGTGTACACCGCCGGGAAGCCAGGAATTGTGCAGTGCGGCGGGAACCAGATCCCCCTCGTGGACGTTCTGTGCCCCGGTGACGATCTGAACCGGCTCCCCCTGTCCCACATCCACCTGGCAGATAAACATATGGTCGGAGTTGGGGTGGCGAACCATGGACAGTACCTTGCCGACCACCACGTTTTTGATTTCGGAGTCCATCCGCTCGTAGGTTTCCACCTTCTGACCGAACACGGTCAGGGTTTCCACAAATTCCTTATCGGAAACATTGGACAGGTCAACGAATTCTTCATTGAGCCATTTTCTGTTGAGTTTCATCGCTATTTCCTCCTTAGAACTGGTTCAGGAACCGAATGTCGTTGTCGAAGATCAGGCGCAGGTCATTGATCTTCATGCGGCCCATGGCCATCCGCTCCAGACCCATGCCGAAGGCGAAGCCGGAATACTTTTCCGGGTCAATGCCGCAGTTTTCCAGAACCTTGGGGTGCACCATACCAGCACCCAGCAGCTCAATCCAGCCCTCACCGTGGCAGGTGGAGCAGACCTGACCATCGATCTCGCCGGTGCCGTGGCACTTGTGGCACTGCATATCCATTTCGCAGCTGGGCTCTGTGAAGGGGAAGTGGTGGGGACGGAACTGCATGACGGATTCCTCACCGTAGATTTTGCGCATCATGGTGATGAGAGCGCCCTTCAGGTCGCCCATGGTAATGTGCTCGTCCACCACCAGTCCCTCGATCTGATGGAACATGGGGGAGTGGGTAGCGTCAGCCTCATCCTTGCGGAAGACCCGGCCGGGAGCCAGCATACAGAAGGGGGGCTTGTGATTTTCCATGAACCGAATCTGCATGGGGCTGGTCTGGGTCCGCAGCAGTACAGAGTCGTCATCGGTGAAGTAGAAGGTGTCGCTGCGATCCCGGGAGGGGTGGCCCTCCTCAATATTCAGCCGGGTGAAGTTGTAGCTGGCCAGCTCCACCTCGGGGCCGTCTACGACCTGATAGCCCAGACCCACGAAGATGTCCTTGATCTGCTGCAACACCTGATTCATGGGATGCTGATGGCCGATGGCAACCGGTTCGCCGGGAATGGTCACATCGATGGACTCGGCAGCCAGCTTGGCTTCCAGAGCGGCGGCGTGGATTTCCGCTTTGCGGTTTTCCAGCTTTTCCTCGATCTGGGCGCGGACGGTGTTGGCCAGCTGGCCCATGACGGGGCGTTCCTCGGCAGACAGCTTACCCATCTGCTTCAGAACGGCGGTCAGCTCGCCCTTCTTGCCCAGCAGCTTCACCCGCAGCTCTTCCAGAGCGGCAGGGGTGGCCGCGGCCTCCAGCGCTTCCAGGGCGCTGATACGAATTTGCTCTAACTGTTGTTTCATTTTTATTCCTCCTGAAAAGGCAATATACAAAAAAGAAACCTTTCCTCCCACAATCGGGACGAAAGGCAAGCTTCCGCGGTACCACCCGCAATTCGCCGTAACGGCGCGCTTTTCGGATGCAGACACATCCAAGACCCATAACGCAGTCACGCGGCCCAACCTACTGCTTACTTCAGAGGGCAGCTCCCGGGAGAAAGCCTTAAATACCATGCCCGAGCGGCTCACACCATCCCGCTCTCGCTGTGATGGACACCTCCGGTATCCGGCGGCCCGATCTTCGCTTTTTCATATCAAGGGTTATCCTAGCACAACGGAATCAAAAATGCAAGTGCTTTTTCTGGTTTTTCCGCTTCTTGACGAAAAAGGCCGGGCGTGGTATGGTTATTGTATCAGAAATGAGGGTGATTCCATGAAAATTCGCGAACTGGATAGGCAAAGCGTTCTGAGCATCCTGCCCGAAAGAGACCCCTTTGGGCATAAGGGAACCTTTGGAAAGGTTTTCCTTCTGTGCGGCAGCAGCGGCTTCACCGGAGCGGCCTACCTATCTGCCATGGGAGCGCTGCGGGCTGGCGCCGGACTGGTCTACCTGGGGGTCCCGGAGAGCATCTACGCCATAGAGGCGGTAAAGCTGAATGAACCGGTGGTGTTTCCGCTGCCGGATGAAGACGGAAAGCTGAGTGTGGAAGCAATCCCGCAGATTCTGAATCGCCTTCCCGCTATGGATGCGATTCTGATTGGCTGTGGGCTGGGGGTCTCAGAAGGTACGCTTACGGTTGTAAAAGCGGTGCTGGAAAACGCTGCGTGTCCTGTGATTCTTGACGCCGACGGCATAAACGCGCTGTCCGGGCATATGGATATACTGCGTGGAAGGCAATATCCCACGATCCTGACACCTCACGACGGAGAATTCCGCCGGGTTGGCGGCCGTGTGGGAGATGACCGCATGGCCGACGCCGCGGCATTTGCGTCGGAGTATGGCTGTATCCTGCTGCTGAAAGGCCACCGCACCTGTGTTACTGACGGTGTATCCGGGTATGTCAACCGGACGGGAAACCCCGGTATGGCAGTGGGTGGCAGCGGCGACGTGCTGGCGGGTATTCTCACCGGCCTTCTGGGGCAGGGAATGCAGCCGCTGCAAGCGGCTGCTTGCGCGGCTTGGCTTCATGGGACGGCAGGTGATCTCTGTGCCGCTGAGCTGGGCCAGTATGCCATGCTGCCGACGGATATGCTGAACGCCCTTCCGCGACTACTCAAATAGGATGGGATCGGATTGAAAAAGGTTCTGCCGCTGCTGCTGGCTGTTGTATTGCTCACGGGCTGCTGCCAAACGCCGAAGGAGGTGGAGCGTGCGCTGGCTCTGCGGACAAAGCTCCTGCAAGCATCCTCCTGCACCTTTGACGCGGAAATCACCGCGGATTACGGAGAAATCCTGCACGTTTTCCGCATGAATTGCACTGCGGATGCTCAGGGAGGGGTTTCGTTCCGTGTTACCGCGCCGGAATCCATTGCGGGAATCAGCGGGACGCTTTCCAAGCAAGGCGGCGCCCTGACTTTTGATGATACAGCGCTGTATTTTGACCTCTTGGCTGACGAGCAGCTTTCTCCTGTCAGCGCACCCTGGGTTCTTATGAAAGCCCTCCGAGGTGGCTATATCACAAGCGCGGGTGTGGAGAACGGGCAGCTGCGGGTGAGCGTAAATGACAGCTACGAAGAGGACGCCCTGAATCTGGAGGTATGGCTGGATTCTGAGGACATCCCGCAAAGGGC
>JALFXH010000005.1 GCA_022786965.1 Clostridiales bacterium | reverse complement strand
GTCACTGGTTTCATTTTGTTTCCTTGTTTCATACTTCGGCTAAAGCAGAATATAGCGCACAAATTCCTTCCCCCGGGGGGAAGGTGCCCCCGTAGGGGGCGGATGAGGAACGGCGACATCCTCTGATGCGGAATGCAGACAAATTAGAAGGAACAGCCTTCAAAAATTGTACCTTTTTTACGAACTTCCTTTATAGTCGATACATTTCGCCGATCCTCATCAGTCTCGCTACGCTCGACAGCTTCCCCCCGGGGGAAGCCATGGGCGCTCCCGCGCCAGTGCAACTAAAGAGCAATTTTGCAAACTATTGATTCCAACAATTTATCAGCGCAAGCAGTTCATTTTTCTGTTCTTCCGTCCCTCCGGCGGGATACACTGACACCTTCGGATAGTTCTCTCCCAGAGGGCGCAGATAGCCCTCCCGCACCAGAGCCGCAATGTGCTCCAGCGTGATGACGGTGTCGTCCTCCGCCCCAAGGCAGGCCTTCACCAGCTCCGGGCGGTGGGCGACTTCCCTCAGGGGCTTCCCCAAGGCCTGCAAGCCGCAGACCACCACGATTTCCTCTACGTTCTCAGGGAGCACTGGCTCTGTGGCGTTGGGAAATTTGATGGGTTGACCCTTGGAACCATCGGCCTCCACCAGCACCACGTCCGCATGAGCGCAGACTTTTGCATAGGTTTCCGGAGACAGACCGCGAATTTTGCAGCCCTCGGGAAGCCCCGCCATCACGTATCCTGTGCGGTTCAGCTCCGCCAGAATCACATCCGGGTCATCAGACAGCACCGTGTCCGGCTCCATGAACATATGGGTGGAGGTGGTGACGAACACCCGCTTTCCCTCCGCCCGGCACTGTGCCGCCTGTTTATGAATCAGGGTTGTCTTCCCCCCGGCTCCCACAAAGGCCCGGATCATGGCTCGTTCCTCAGGTGCAAAACCGCTTCCAGCACCCCACCGGCAATGCACCGGGCTTTGTCGGAAATGGTGAAGCAGTTATTGTATTCGTCCAGTCTGGGGTCGATATCCGCGATTTTGAAGCCCTGAGATACCGGGTAGCCGTCCCGAATCAGACCCCGGAGCAAGCCCGTGAGGGTGGCATACACCGGAACTTCTCCCTGCTTCGTCTCCACAATCGCAATTGTCTGGCCCTTTTCCACGGTGTCGGTGATTTTCGAGACATTCCGCAGAATCCCCGCCGCCGGGCTGTGAATGACCCGCTCTTTTCCGTAGCCACCGATGATGCCGGGGATGCCGGTGTTGGGAGCGGCGGAACCGGAATAGAAGACCCTTCCCAGATTGTGGCCCCGCTTGGTTTCCACCACCGCGTCCACGTCTATGCCCGCCGTGAAGCCCGGGCCCAGAGCCACGGTGATAGGGGCCATATCCCGGCGGGTGCCCAGATTCTCCTTGGCGAGAATGGCATCCACCACCGCCAGAGGGCGAAAAAAGTCGATGCACGCCCCCGCCGGGTCAACCAGCATGGTGAGCTTCCCCATTTTCAGCAGTTCTTCCGCTTCCGGGATGGAGGAAGCGCGGGTGCAGGTCATCCCCTCCACCGTCTGCGTCCCCTGATATATCGCTTCGGAAAAAGCCACATTCCGGCGGATGGCGGAGGGTGTTGCCGTTTCCAGCACCAGCACGGGAAAGCCACAGCGGTGAAGCTTATAAATAGTGCCCGTGGCCAGGTCTCCCCCGCCCCGGACGATGATAAGGTTTTCTAGTGAAGACATATGAAGGCTTCTTCCTTTTCCGTAACATAGCCCACAATGGCGGCTTGGGGTATCTGATCCTGTAATTCCCGCAGGCAGGCTTGCGCATCCTTTTCCGGCAGGGCAAACAGCAGACCGCCGCTGGTCTGGGGGTCGTAGAGAATGTCCTGCATGGCGAGAGGAATTTCTCGGCACAGCTTTACCCCTGCCCCCGCGTACTTTCGGTTGCGGTAGGCTCCCGCAGGCACCAGTCCCATGGAGGCAAATTCCAGTGCTTCCGCGTGATAGGGCACATCCGCCACAGTGATGTGCAGGGTGCAGCCGCTGCCCTGGGCCATCTCAAAGCCGTGGCCCAGCAGAGAGAACCCGGTGACATCCGTGCAGCTGTGCACCGGATAGGTTACCATAATATCCCGGGCAGTCTTATTAAGGGTTGCCATCTGATCGTAAATCTTGTCCAGCGTGGCTTTGTCCGCCAGCTCCGCCTTTGCCGCCGTGGTGAGAATGCCGACGCCCAGAGGTTTTGTGAGAATCAGCACATCCCCCGGCTGGGCATTGCTGTTGGTCAGCACTCTGCTCGGGTGGACAAAGCCGGACACCGCAAGGCCGTAGATAGGCTCCGCCCCCCGGATGGTGTGGCCCCCGGTGATGATGGCCCCGGCTTCAAAGGCCGCGTCATAGCCGCCCCGGAGAATTTCCCGGATGGCCTCCTCCGGCATGGTTTCCGCCGCGCAGAGGATATTCAGCGCCAGCTTCGGCTCACCGCCCATGGCGTAGACATCGCTCATGGCGTTGACGGCGGCAATTCTGCCGTAGAGGAAGGGGTCGTCCACAATGGGTGGGAAAAAGTCGGTGGTCTGAATCAGGGCGGTGTTCTCGTCCAGCACATAGACACTGGCATCGTCGCTCCTGTCATAGCCCACGATCAAGCGGGGGTCGGAATGGGTTTGAAATCCCTCCAGCATCCAGGCCAGCGTACCCGCCCCCAGCTTGGCCCCACAGCCGGCGCAGCTGGCCAGCTTGGTCAGTTTCACTTCCGTTTCCATATCAAGGCCTTACAATGGTCGTTGCGGACTCCATCCGCTGAACGATTTCGTACATATTGGTGACACCGCCCACCGCCAGTTTTTCCTTCAGGCCGTAGAAGTCAAGACAGGTTCCACAGGTGAGGATGGTTACGCCTTCGGATTCCAGCAGCTTCAGGTCTTCCAGCGTATCCGCCCCCTCGGTGGTCAGATATGCGCCGGTGTTGTAGCACAGAATGGTCTCCGGCAGGGTGTCCTGCCTGGTCAGAGCGAAGACAAAGGCCTTCATCAGGGCCTTGCCCAGTTTTTCCTCGCCGTTACCCATGGTGTTGGCAGAGAGCACCACCAGCATCCCCTTCTTCCGGGCATCTACAGCGCAGCCAATCTCCGGCTCAGCCTTGACTTCGCCGCCGATGGCCATAGTGACGGTAAATTCTGCGTCTCCCAGTTTTTCCCCGGACGCGGCAAAGCCCATGTGCTGGGCGAACCGCTGCAAATTCTGGACGGCAATCTCATTGTCCACCCGGACGATCAGGGTATCCCCGGGATTCAGGCCCTCGGCTGCCTTCTTGGCGTTGACAACGGGCAGGGGGCAGGCCATGCCCCGGGCATCTACAATTTTTTCCATATTTATTCCTCCTGTGCGAGTTCCCGCAGTGCGGCAATCGCGATATTGATTTCTTCCATTGTATTGTAGTGGGAAAAGCTGAACCGGACGGCACCCCGGCTGCCGGTTCCCAGCGCGTCGTGCATCAGGGGCGCGCAGTGGGCGCCGGGTCGAGTGGCGATGCCGTACTGGGAAAACAGGGCATCACTGACCTGTGCAGAGTCGTAATCCCGGACGTTCAGGCTGACGATGGGGCAGCGTTCGCGTTGAGAGAAATCGCCGTAAACGGTGACGCCGGGAATTCCCTTCACACCCTCATAGAATGCCCACATCCGGTCAAGCGCTTTCTGTCGGACGGCATCGATTCCCGCTTCCAGCAGCCAGCGAACCCCTGCGTTCAGCCCCGCAAGGCCGTGGGCGTTGAGGGTGCCCGCTTCCAGCGCGGTGGGCATCTGGATTGGGTGGATTTTGCTGTGGGACTGGACGCCGCTGCCGCCGGTGAACAGAGGCCGCACACTCACGCCCTCCCGGACGTACAGGCCTCCCGTGCCCTGTGGGCCTAGCAGCCCCTTGTGGCCCGTAAAGCACAAAATATCAATCCCCATTTTTTGCACATCGATGGGGAATACCCCCGCCGTCTGGGAAGCGTCTACCACGAACAACAGCCCGTGGGCTTGGGCAATAGCCCCGATTCTGCCGATATCTGCCAGATTCCCCGTCAGATTGGAGCCGTGGGTGCAAATGATAGCCCGGGTATTATTCCGGATTGCTGTCACAAAATCCTCATAACGCACCCGGCCCCGGTCATCGGCGGGCAGAATGGTCAGCTCCACGCCCCGGTCTTCCAGCTCATACAGGGGCCGGAGGACGGAATTGTGCTCCAAGGCGGTGGTGATGACATGGTCGCCGGGGTTCAAAATGCCCTTGACGGCAATATTCAGGGCAGCCGTTGCGTTGGCGGTAAAGGCGATATTTGCCGGATTCTCCGCGTGAAACAGCTGCGCAAGGGCACAGCGGGTCTCGTAAACTGCCCGGGAAGCCGCCATGGAAGGTTCATGGACGCCCCGTCCGGGATTGCCAAAGGTGACCATGGCATCCATCACCGCCCGCAAAACACACTCCGGCTTTTGCAGCGTCGTCGCCGCGTTGTCAAAATAGATCATAGGTTTCCTCAAATCATCAGGCGGTATACGCCCTGCACCGGGATTCCGGCATCGTTCAGAGCCCATCGCAAGGCATCTTCCAGTCCCGGCTCCGCGCACCAGGCCAGCCCGCAGTCCGCCGTAATCTCCCCTGGCACGGGAATCATCCGCCCGCCAAGATTTTTCTTTTTGCACAGGCTTTCCATGGCCATGGCATGGGTGGTGGTGTGAAAGGTAAAGACCACCCGTTCCTGTTTCCGTATCATAATGTCCTCGTTGTAGTTTTGAAAGTATAACGCTATTATAACAAATCCGCTTCCCAAAAGCAACAGGAACTGCTATACTATAGGCGTAAACGTATGCAAACCAACCGAAAAGGAGCATTTTCGATGATTACCATACAGAAATACGTCCGGGCGGAGAGTCTGGAAGAAGCCTGGCAGCTCAATCAGGCGAAACGCAACCGCATTGTGGGCGGTATGCTGTGGCTGCGGCTGGGCCGGGGCGGCGTAGGCACTGCCATCGACCTGAGCGGTCTTGGGCTGGACAAGATTGAGGAAACCGACACGGAATTTTCCATCGGCGCCATGGCTACCCTGCGGCAGCTGGAACAGCACGAGGGGTTGAACGCCTATTGCGGCGGCGCGGTGAGAAACGCTGTCAAGGACATTGTGGGTGTCCAGTTCCGCAACATGGCTACCGTTGGCGGCAGCATCTGGGGCCGGTTCGGTTTTTCCGATGTGCTGACGGTGTTCCTCGCCATGGACTGCTATGTGGAGCTGTACAAGGGCGGCATCGTTGCTCTGGAAGACTTTGCGGGCATGAAGAAGGACAACGACATTCTGGTGCGGCTGATTGTGAAGAAGACCCCCGGTAAAGTTGTCTACACCGCCATGCGCAACCAGCGAACAGACTTCCCGGTGCTGACCTGCGCCCTGTCGAATATTGGTGGGGAACCCAAAGCCGTTATCGGCGCCCGGCCCGCCAAGGCCATGGTCATCCGGGATGAAGCCGGTCTTTTGCCCGACGGCAAGGCTTTCGCCGCCTATGTGGCAGAAAAAGCCCCTACTGACAGCAATATCCGCGGCAGCGCCGCCTATCGCACCCATCTGATTCGGGTGCTGATAGAGCGGGCCGCGAAGGAACTGGGAGGAATGTAAATGGATATCAAGCTGAAACTCAACGGAAAAGCGATTTCCGCCCAGTGTGACGCCGACACGATTCTGCTGGATTTTTTGAGAGATAGAGGCTACCACAGCGTCAAACGGGGCTGCGACACCTCCAACTGCGGCCTGTGCACCGTGCTGATGGACGGCAAGCCCATTCTGTCCTGCTCCATGCTGGCGGCCCGGGCCGACGGGCACAGCATCCAGACCCTGGAAGGGTTACAGGAGGAAGCCGCCGACTTTGTTGGCTTCATCGCCGATCAGGGCGCTGACCAGTGCGGCTTCTGCAACCCCGGCTTCGTGATGAACACCATCGCCCTGCTGCGGGAAAATCCCGACCCCACAGATGACGAAATTCGGGCATTTCTGGCCGGCAACCTGTGCCGCTGCTCCGGCTATGACGGGCAGCTGCGGGGTATCCGGAATTACCTGAACAGCCGGAAATAAGGAGGACGCCATGGAACAAAGAGAATATAAGGTAGTCGGCAAGTCCTTCCGCAAAAAGGATTCCATGCAGCTTCTGCTGGGAAAGCCCGTGTACATGGACGATGTAACCCCCGACGCGCTGGTGGTGAAGATTCTGCGCAGCCCCCACCCCAACGCCATGGTGGAGGAGATCAATACCAAGGCCGCCCGGCTGGTACCCGGGGTGGTGGATATCTATACCTGGGAGGATGTGCCGAAAACCCGGTTTGCCATCGCCGGACAGACCTACCCGGAGCCGTCTCCCTACGACCGGCTCATTCTTGACCGCCATGTGCGCTTCGCCGGAGATGCCGTGGCCATCATCGCCGCGGAAACCGAGAAGGCCGCTGTCAAGGCCATGAAGCTGATCAAGGTCAAATACCAGGTGCTGGAAGCGGTACTTGACTACCACACCGCTCTGGACAACCCCATTCTGGTGCACCCCGAGGAGGACTGGGAGCCTCCCTGTGAGGTAGGCGGCACCAACAAGCGGAATCTGGTTGCCCGCGGCGTGGACGCTGACGGTGATGTGGAGGGCGTGCTTGCAAGCTGCGACATCGTCCTTGACCGCACCTTCCACACAAAAGCCTTCAATCAGGCCATGATGGAGCCTTTCGGATGCTTTACCCAGCTGGACCGCTACGGGCGGCTCCATGTGGTGTCCTCCACCCAGATCGTGTTCCACACCCGCCGGATTCTGTCCCGGGCGTTGGGCATTCCCAAGAGCCGCATCCGGGTGGAAAAGCCCCGGATCGGCGGCGGCTTCGGTGCGAAACAGACGGCAGTGTGTGACGTGTATCCCGCCTTCGTCACCATGAAGACCGGCCGCCCCGCGAAACTCATCTACACCCGGGAAGAATCCCAGATCGCCGGTTCTCCCCGGCATGAAATGGAGATTCGGGTTCGTCTGGGTGCGAATAAGGACGGCAAAATTCGGGTTCTGGACCTGTACACTCTGTCCAACTCCGGCGCTTACGGTGAGCACGGCCCTACCACCGTGGGTCTGTCGGGCCACAAGTCCATCCCCCTGTACACCGGCTCTCTGGAAGCTTATCGCTTTGGGTATGACGTGGTGTATACCAATTTGCAGGCGGCGGGCGCTTACCGGGGCTATGGCGCTACCCAGGGCATTTTCGCCGTGGAGTCCGTGGTCAATGAGCTGGCGGAAACCCTGGGCATGGACCCCACCCGGATTCGGGATATGAACATGGTCAAAGAGGGCATGGTCATGCCTGCCTACTACGGCGAGACTGCCAGCGCCTGCGCGTTGGATCGCTGCATGGAGCACTGTCGCGAAATGTTCGGTTGGGAGGAAAAGTACCCCGTCCGGGACATGGGGAACGGCAAAATTCGCGCCGCGGGCGTGGCCATGGCTATGCAGGGCAGCTGCATTTCCAATGTAGACGTTGGCTCCGCCACGGTGAAGCTCAGCGAGGACGGCACCTACAATCTGATCATCGGCGCTGCCGACATGGGCACCGGCTGCGATACCATTCTGGCCCAGATGGTGGCGGAGATGATGGATTGCAGCTTTGATGACGTGGCGGTCTTCGGCGCGGATACCGACGCCTCCCCCTATGATTCCGGCTCCTACGCCTCCTCCACCACCTACATCACCGGCAAGGCCGTGGAAAAGGCCTGCACCGAGCTGAAGGGCCGTATCTGCGCCATTGCGGCGGAAATGCTGGGCTGTGAAACGGATGCTGTGGCATTTGAGAGCGGAAAGGTGCGAAAAATTGATACCGACCAGACCGTGTCTCTCACCGACATTGCCTACAAAGCCCAGGTGAACAACACCATCCCGGCGGAGGCCACCGCCACTCACTCCTCCCCCGTGTCTCCCCCGCCCTACATGGTGGGCATGGTGGAAATCGAGCTGGATACCCTCACCGGCCTTGTGACCATCCTTGACTACATGGCAGTGGTGGACTGCGGCATTCCCATCAATCCGGCGCTGGCCCGGATTCAGACCGAGGGCGGCATTGTCCAGGGCATCGGCCACACCCTGATGGAAAACGTGACCTATGACAGCCATGGCAGACCTGCCGAAAGCTCCTTTATGCAGTATAAGGTTCCCACACGGCTGGATATGGGCAAGCTCAAAGTGGAATTTGAGCACAGTTACGAGCCTACCGGCCCCTTCGGTGCCAAATCCATCGGCGAAATTGTCATCAACACCCCCGCCCCCGCCATTGCCCACGCCATCGCCCGGGCCACCGGTGTCTGGCACCGGGAGCTGCCCATTACCCCGGAAAAGGTGGCTATGTCTGTAGCAGAGCGGGCCATGGGTTAAAAAGACAGGTCCTTGTGTGAATTTGTCAGATTCTATTGATTCCGCCCCGGTTTCGTGCTAAACTGGGGTCACAACCAAACAAAACAAGGAGGAATTGATTATGGCAATTTGGGATGATATTACGAAAAAGGCCGCCGCTCTGGGCGAAAAGGCCGTGAAGCAGGCAAAGGATCTGTCCGAGGTGGCAAAGCTGAAGCTGCAGATCGCCGAGGCAGAAAAGGCTGCGGACGATGCCTATGCCCGGCTGGGCCGACTCTATGCCGCCGCCCATGCTTCGGACTGTGAGGAAGCCTTCGCTGCCGAGATGGCTGCCGCCGTCAACGCCGAGCAGACCGTCAAGACGCTGAAGGCTCAGCTCCACGACGCCAAGGGCGTGGCCGTCTGCGAAAAGTGCGGCGCGGAAGTGGCCAAGGATGCCGCCTTCTGCAGCGCCTGCGGCGCGGAGATGCCCAAGCCCGCTCCCGTGGAAGCCGAGGTCGTCACCGAGGAGGCCCCTGTGGAGGAGGCTCCCGCCGAGGAAGCTCCTGTTGAAGAGATTCCCGTGGAAGAAGCCCCCGCGGAGACTGCGGAATAAGCACCACCGTAGGGGGCGGCGTCCTCGACGCCCCGCCCCCAGCGGTTACGTTTACGCCATAGCTCGAAAAAACGGAACCTTTCCCTGCCGCGGCGTCGGGGACGCCGCCCCCTACGGAAAGACTATGACACAGAAAAGGCACGCCCGCGGGCGTGCCTTTTTTATGTGGGAATGATTCGGAACAGGGAGGTATGGGAATAAATAATGGGCTGGGAGGCATGGAAAAATACAATGCCGTCCACCGGGGACACCACATCCTCAATCACCGTGCCCAGATAGGGGTCCATGATCTGGGCCAGAAGCTCCCCCTGCTTCACCCGGGCGTTGACCTGGGCCTTGCGCAGGAAGAATCCGGCGGCGTTGGTCTTCACGTTGACCATGGAGCTGCCCTCAATGAGCTGGGAGACATAGCCGCCGGGGCAGGTGTAGTTGAGAATCCCGTTCTTGCCAAGGAACCGAAGCACGGCCTCCATGACCTCCAGGGCGCTGGCCGGCTCAATGCGGTCGGTCACATCGGTGTAAAGGGAAAAGGCCTTGGTGTCCCAGATCTGCCAGTTATAGTTCAGGGTGGTGGTGTCGTAGGGCCGGGCATCCCGGCGATAGACATAGGGCAGGCCGAAGTCCATGGCCTTCTCCACATCCTCAAAGCCGGTCTTCATCATCCGCACATGGGGGGCAAAGCTGCCCTGCATATAGTGGCTGGTAAACTGGATGCCGAACCGGTAATCGTTAATCCGCTCAAAGACCCCGGCGGCAATCCGCTGGGTGGTCTCGCCCAGACTGTAGCCCGGGAACATCCGGTTGATGTCCGTATTGTCCGCCGACCAGAACCGCTTGCCGATGTTCATGGAGTGACTGTTGACGGTGGAAATGACCAGAATGGATTTCCCGGGGCAGATTTTGCCCTGCTCCTCCAGCCGGGTGAAAATCCGGATGAGCTGGGAGCAGATGTAGACCTGCTGCACCTCGTTGCCCCGGGTGGCGCCCACGATGCACAGGGACTTTTCGCCGCTGCCAAAGGAGAAGCCCCGAATCCTCAAAGGCTCCCGGTAGACGGAGCCAAGCTCAAAAATAATTTCCTCTTTCAAGTGAGCCGCCTCCTTACGCCAGAATCCGCGCGATCAGCGAGCCTTCGGACACGATGGGGTATTCCCGCAGGGTGAACACGATGCCTTCGGCAGGCGAGAGAATCTTCTGGGCAATCTCGCCGGTGAGGGGATTCAGGATATCGCCGATGTGATCCCCCCGCTTTACGTCCTTCCAGTGCTCCACCGCCGGAACAAACACGCCGGAAACCCCGGCGTTGATGAATGAAACCTCGCCGTCCTCGGAAATGATGGGTTCCTTTGGCGTGATGGCTTCTCCCGCCCAGATACCCATGTCCTTCATCAGGGCGAAAATGCCGTCCACCAGCTGATTTCCGTACCCCTTGGTGATGCGCATACCCACGCCCATCTCCACCACCAGCGTAGGGGTGCCGATGCTGTTGAGGGAATAGGCCAGAGTGGATTCCAGTACCGTGGCCGCCGCGTGCACCCAGATATAATCGATATTCAGCTTTTTGGCATAGGGCACCAACACGTCCCTGGACAGGGTATTGATGCGCACCTGGGGAATTTCCTTCAGGAAAATGTTGCTGGCGTGGATGTCGATGACCATATCGCTGCCGCTCAGGTCGTCCACAATCCGGGCGGCGATATATTCCGGCATGGAGCCGTTCTCCGCGCCGGGGAAAATCCGGTTCATGTCCAGGTCGAAGGCCGGAATGCCCCGGGTAATGGAGTCGATGCCCAGAGGGTTCAGGGCCGGATACACATCCACAATGCCTCTTAAGCAATCCGGGTGCTCCCGGATGCGTCGCTGCAATTCATAGCAGACGTACTGCCCTTCCAGCTCGTCGCCGTGGGTTCCGGTGACGATGCTGATACGTTTTTCACCGCCTGACAGCCCCGCTTCGGGGGTCAGGCGGTTCTTTTTGATATGCAGAGTTTCGTCCACGGGATACCCCACGGACACAACCGTTTCAATCATAACTTCTCCTCGTATGTTTCTACACGAACCTGTTCTCGCTGCACCTGCGCAGCCCATCCCAGAAAGGTTCCGCGAATAATGGCGCAGTCGGCGGAATCCCGCCCACAGCTGACCCGGATATAGCTGTCGTCCACCAGCAGGTCGTTGGTGGGGTCAAAGCCATACCACCAGTTTCCGCACTGGGCCTCCACCCAGGCGTGGGAGGCTCCCTCCCCCACCAGCATTCCCGTCACATACCGGGCGGGGATGCCCTCCATGCGTAATAGGGACAGCATGACGTGGGCATAGTCCTGGCACACGCCCTGCTTTCTGGCGAAAGCGGCCTCCCCGCTTTCATGGGCAGACGTGGCGCCGGGCTGATAAGAGAACGCTTCATGGACGGCTTTGCGGATGGCCAGCGCCCGTTCATAGGCGGTGCCGCGTAGGCCCAGGGAATTGTGAAAGGCCCGGATGGCGGGGCCCGGCTGGGTCAGACCGGACTGCACCCGAAAGGCCGCGCTTTCCAGGGGATCCTCACAGAATTCCTCAAAAATCTCCAGACCGGTTCTGACCTGTCCGGAAACCGCGATGGTAAAATCGGTGTGGGGGCTGTCGATGCACCCATAGATCCGCCGGGAGCCAAACTGCCCCTGAGACTGCCGGACATCCTCACACCCGGGGACGGATACTTCCACGGAAAGCACCTGCTGCCGGGCGGTGCCAACCGGTAGGAAGGAAAAGGCAAAGTTGTGACGCCGAATCGGCGCGCTGTAGCTTGCCGTCAGTTCATATTGGAAGGAAAGGGTCTGAATGGTATCCCTCTTTTCTTATTGTACTTATCGGGTTAACTCAGCAAAAGAAGAACATTGTTGACTAGTGCGTAGGGCTTATGTCATGACCCCGCCGACCCGGTATC
>JALFXH010000164.1 GCA_022786965.1 Clostridiales bacterium | reverse complement strand
GGCCGGTTTTTCCTAACATTCTGTATTCCATACTTATTTCCCCAATTCTTTATTTTTTGCATAGGCTGCGCAGACGCAGTCCATGGCTGCCCCACGGAAGCCCCGCTGCTCCAAAACCCGCACCCCCGCGATGGTGCTGCCACCGGGAGAGCATACCGCGTCTTTCAACGCGCCGGGATGGGTGCGGGTACGAAGGTAGATTTCCGCCGCGCCTGCCATGGTCATGGCGGCGTAGTCCATGGCCTTGGCCCGGGGCAGACCGCAGGCCACGCCGCCGTCTGCCATGGCTTCCAGCATCAGGTACAGGTAGGCCGGGCCGCTGCCGGACAGGGCGCTGGCGGCATCCATCAGCCGTTCCTCCAGCGGATCCAGCAGACCGCACATTTCCATATCCGCCAGCCAGTCGGCTTTCATTTCTTCTGTCACCAGATCGTTTGCGCAGTAGGGAATCACACCCTTGCCCACGGAGGTGGGGGTGTTGGGCATGATGCGGATTACCGGAAGATGGGTTCCCACAAAGTCCTCAATCTGCCGGATTTCCAACCCCGCCGCCATGGTGATGAGCAGGGGCTTCCGCCGTGCCAGCATATCCTTAAGGGGTAGCAGCATATCACGCATCATGTGGGGCTTCACCGCGAGAAAAATCCGGCCGCATTCCGCCGCGATGGAGGCGTTGTCCAAATACTGAACGCCCAATTCTTCTGCCAGCGCCTTGGCCTTGCTGGAGCGGTCCGACACGGCAATGTCCTTCGTTTTCCGGCTCAGAGCCCGGGCGATGGCCCCGCCCATGTTGCCGCAGCCAATGAATCCATACTTCATACTCTCACCTGTCCGTTTCCGTGAATGATGTATTTGTAGGTGGTCAGCTCCCGCAGACCCATGGGACCCCGGGCGTGGAGCTTCTGGGTGGAGATGCCCATTTCGCAGCCCAATCCAAATTCGCCGCCGTCGGTGAACCGGGTGGAAGCGTTGACGTACACCGCCGCGCTGTCCACGTTCGCGGTAAAGTACCGCTCCGCGACTGGATCGGTGGTAATTATGGCCTCGCTGTGGCCTGTGGAGTGGGCGCTGATGTGGGCAACAGCTTCCCGGACGTCTTCCACGCATTTCACCGCCAGAATGTAGTCCAGAAATTCCGTGTCGAAGTCCTTCTCTCCAGCCGGGGTGCCGGGAATGTACTTTTCCGCTTCCTTATCCAGTCGAAGCTCGACCTTGTTTCCCAGCCGCTTGCGCAGCTTCGGCAGGAATTCCGCCGCGATTGCCTTGTCAACCAGCAGCACCTCCTCAGCGTTGCACACGCTGGGACGGCTGGTTTTGGCGTTTTCGATGATGTTCAGGGCCATTTCCTGGTCGGCGGTCTTTTCCACATACACATGGCAGATGCCGGTGCCGGTGGCGATGCAGGGCACCGTGGCGTTGCGGACGCAGGCGTTAATCAGCCCCGCGCCGCCCCGGGGAATCAGCAAATCCACATAGCCATCCGCGGTCATCAGGGCCAACGCGCTGTCCCGGCTGGTGTCCTGCACCAGATTGACCGCGGTTACCGGAATATCCGTGGACTGCAGACCCATCCGCAGAACGTTTACGATGGCGTTGGCGCTGTGGAAGGCCTCCTTGCCGCCCCGGAGAATGCAGACGTTGCCGCTTTTTAAGGCCAGCGCCGCCGCGTCACTGGTAACATTGGGCCGGCTTTCGTAAATAATGGCGATGACGCCCATGGGGACGGACACCTTGTCAATTTTCAGGCCATCCTGCCGGGTGTGGCTTTCCAGCGTCAACCCCACCGGGTCGGGAAGCGCCGCCACCTCCCGGATGCCCTTAGCCATGCTCGCAATCCGTTCCGGGGTCAGCCGAAGCCTGTCCAGCATCACATCGGACATATGGCCCTTCGCCCCCTCCAAATCCAGGGCGTTTGCCTCCAGAATAGCGGTTTCGCACATCAAAAGGCTGTCCGCCATGGCGTTCAGCGCGGCATTTTTTTCTTCCGCCGTCAGTCCGGCGATTCGGGATTTCGCGGCCTTTGCCGCTTCCAGCATTTCTTTCATGTTCTCTCCCCCACAAATCTGGTGCCCACCGGCTTTCCCTCCACGATGTCGTAGAGGGCGGCAGGGTTGTTTCCGTTGGCAATGACCATTTCGCAGCCGCAGTCCAGGCAGATTTCCGCCGCCCGGAGCTTGGTGACCATGCCGCCGGTGCCCTGGGTGGTGCTGCTGACGCCCGCCAGCTTTTTGATATCCTCGTCTACCCGGTGCACCACCGGCAGCAGCCTGGCGCTGGGGTCGGCGTGGGGGTCGGCGGTGTACAGGCCGTCAATATCCGAGAGTAGAATCAGCATTTGCGCCCCCACACTCTCGGCGACCCTTGCCGCCAGGGTATCGTTATCGCCGATGACGATTTCCTCCGTAGCAACGGTGTCGTTTTCGTTGATTACCGGCACCACTCCCAGTTCCAGAAGCCTTGTCAGGGTGTTGGTAAAGTTCCGGTGGCGAATCTCGTTGGTCAGATTGTCCGCCGTGATCAGCAGCTGGGCAACGGTATGATGGTACTCGCTGAACAATTTATCATATATGTACATCAGCTCGCACTGCCCC
The DNA here is from genome assembly GCA_022786965.1 of Clostridiales bacterium. Lineage (GTDB taxonomy): Bacteria > Bacillota > Clostridia > Oscillospirales > Oscillospiraceae > Faecousia. Next base: position 12,811 of record JALFXH010000164.1, on the reverse strand, counting down.
ACCGCTGCCGCGGCCTGTTTGCCGGGGATGTCCTGGGGCCGCTGGCGCATTCCCAGCTTGCCCACGCCCATGCCGATGGCGCCGGAGGATACCAGAATCAGTTCATGTCCCGCGTTGCGGATATCGCTCATGGTCTTGCACAGGGCCTCCACCCGGCGGATATTCAGCTGTCCGGTGGCGTAGGCCAGTGTGGAGGTGCCGATTTTGACTACAATACGCACGACCAATCCCTCCTTGTGAAAAATATGTTGTATTATATCACCGCTCTGCCACAAAGGGAAGAGGCAAGACCGGATTTTATGGAGAAACGCGCCATCCGCCCGGCGGATGGCGCATTGCCTTTATGGAATTGTGCTGTGCTTGGCATACCACCGGCGTTTTTCCTGATACATCCGCTGGTCCGCCTGCGCCAGAAGCTCATCCCGGCTCAATCCTGGGAATTCCGAGGCCAGTGCCCAGCCGGCCGCGAAATAGAGGAAGGGAGGCTTGCCGGCATCGTTATAGCGCTGGGTTGCCTGATTCAGTTGGTCAACGTACCGCTCCATAGCCTCCGGGCTGCTGTCCATCAGCATGGCGGTGAATTCATCTCAGCCCCAGCGGCAGATCACCGCGCCGGGAGGCAGGGTGTTGCGCAGAATGTTGGCAAAATCGAAAATCATCCGGTCTCCGGCCTCGTGGCCGTAGGTGTCGTTCACATATTTCAGACCGTTGAGGTCCAGCATCATGATCCCCAGATTTCCGGTCAAGGGGAGCCGGTTGCTTATCAGCTCGTCCCAGCGATTCTTGTTGAACAGGCCAGTGTGGGGGTCTGTATATGCCTTGTTTTTTGTCTCATAGGTTTCAATGGTGAACAGGCAGATTACATCGATGATAAAGGCCAGGGCCGTGTACACCACGTTCTGCGACTTTTTCTGCCAATAGTAACTGGCAATATCCAGAGCAACGCCAATGACCAGAATGATCACCAGCGCGGAAGCGTGCTGCGTGTTCCGGGGACCGTTCTGAAGCCAGCGGGCTACAAGAATGGCAATCACCATGGCCGCGGTCGCCGCCAGCATCAGGTGGCAGACCATCAGCAGCTCCCGGAAATCCGCGATATTCAGAACCTGCAGCAACAGAAACACCAGTGCGGCTCCGGACAGAACCATAGCGGCGTGGAGCAGGGGAGCGCTGTCATAATCCGCCAACCGCTCCTTCAGGAACAGCAGGAAGGGGATCACGCCCAGAATCAGCGCGCCGATGGTGACATAGCCAAACGCCATGGCGTACTCGGGCAGGAGAAACGCGATCAGGCGGTTGTCGGTTAGCCGCCAGACGCCAATGAGAATGGATAAATTGCTCAGGTAGAACATTTCACGAGAAGCGGAATTCCCCAAAATGAGCTGATAGCCCTGCATACTCAGGATGAACAGGCCGATCAGGATGCAGATGATCGATATGATCAGAACATCCGCGTCCATCAGCAGGCACTCCGAGAAAATGTCAAATCGGGAGCCTACCAGAAATTCAATTTTGTTGCCGATCACACTTTTGTATACCGGCGTGGCAACCACCGTTACCTCTTTGCCCGAGTCCTCCGGGTAAATGGGCACGGAAATCCAGTTGCTGCTGGTGGTTTTTCCGATGCGATTTGTGCCGCTGGGCTGGAGACTGTATACCAGTTCTCCATCCAGATAGACCTTCACATAGTGGTGAATGACATAGAACGAAATGCTGTCTGTGCCATTGCCGGACGTCAGCTTCCATCGGAAGACCCGGTTGACCCCGGCGGGGGCCTGATCATCCGGCTGGAGGGATTCCGTGAAATCCTGCACGATGGCATGGCCCCGGTCTTCCCGGGCCTGGTAGACCTCCGCCCGGGAAAATAACAGCATATACAGGGCAAACAGGGTAAACAGCGCTAACGCCGTCAGATAGAAGGCGCCTGCCCGCCGGCGCAATCTTGGTGTCTTGCTGACCTCCATGGAGTTCCTCACCTCCCGAAGTTATTAGAATGATTATACCGTATCCGATTTTGAAATGCAAGGAAAAGTCCCGAAAGATTGCTCTTTCGGGACTCAGAGTTATCGAATCACCCGTACCCGGACCACACCCTCGATTTCCTTCAGGTGCTCCACCACTTGGGCAGAGGGGTGGTGGTCAAGGTCCAGCATGGTGTAGGCGTATTCACCCCGGCTCTTGTTCATGAGCCCCGCGATGTTGACATTCTCGCTGGCGATGGCGGCGGTAAACCGGCCCAGAGAGCCGGGAATGTTGTGGTGCAGGATGGTGATACGGCCCTCGCACTGGCACACGCCCATATCGCAGTTGGGATAGTTGACGGAATTGACGATGTTGCCGTTTTCCAGATAGTCCATCATCTGCCGGACAGCCATCCGGGCGCAGTTGTCCTCGGATTCCTCGGTGGAGGCGCCCAGATGGGGAATGGCGATGCAGCCGGGCATATTGGCGGTCTTGGGATTGGGGAAGTCGGTGACGTACCGGGCCACCTTGCCGCAGGCCAGGGCGTCCGCCATGGCGTCGTCATCCACCAGCAGGTCACGGGCGAAGTTCAGAATAATCACGCCGTCCTTCATCTTGGCCAGGGCGGAAGCGTTGATCATCTTTTCCGTTTCCTTCAGCAGGGGAACATGGATGGTGATGATATCGCAGGTGGCGTAGATCTCCTCAGGGGTCTTCATGCGCTGGACATGACCGTCCAGATTCCAGGCCGCTTCCACGGAGATGTGGGGGTCACAGCCGTAGACCTCCATGCCCAATTTTCTTGCCCGGTTGGCCAAGGGGCCGCCGATGTTGCCCAGACCGATGATGCCCAGCTTCTTGCCGGCAATCTCGTGACCGGCGAACCGGGACTTGCCCTTTTCCACTTTCTTGGCAATGTCGGGGTCATCCTTTATGGACTGCACCCAGTTGACGCCGCCGATGATGTCCCGGCTGCCCAGCAGCATTCCGCACAGGGTCAGCTCCATGACGCTTCTTGCGTTGGCGCCGGGGGTGTTGAACACCACGATACCCTTATCGGCACAGGAGGTCAGGGGAATATTGTTGACGCCGGCCCCGGCCCGGGCCACTGCCAGCAGATTTTCCGGCAGTTCCATGTCGTGCATATTGGCGCTGCGCAGAACGACGCCGTCGGCGGTTTCCATATCGTCCGTCAGGGCGAAGTCCTCCGTCCACAGAGCGGTGCCCTGCTGGGAAATCTTATTTAAATAATGAATCTGGAACATGATTTTTCCTTCCTTATACCTGTTTTTCGTACTTCTCCATGAAGCTCACCAGGGCCTTCACGCCCTCGATGGGCATGGCGTTGTAGATGCTGGCTCGCATACCGCCCACGGTGCGGTGGCCCTTCAGGTTTACAAAGCCCGCTTCCGTGGCGGCCGCCACAAATTTCGCGTCCAAACCTACGTCGCCGGTGACGAAGGGCACGTTCATGAGGGACCGGTCCTTCTTTACCACGGTGCCGTGGAACAGCTTGCTGGAATCCAGATAATCGTAGAGAATGGCGGCTTTCTTTTCATTATAAGCCTTCATCTCTTCCAGACCGCCGTTGCGCAGCAGCCACTTGAACACCTTTCCGCAGATGTAGATGCCGTAGGCGGGGGGCGTGTTGTACATGGAGCCGTTGTCAGCGTGGGTCTTGTAGCGCAGCATGGTGGGGGTGCCGGGGAGCACGTCCTCGCGAATCAAATCCTCCCGGATAATGGCGATGACCACACCGGCAGGGCCGATGTTTTTCTGGACACCGCCGTAGATCATGCCGTATTTGGTCACATCCACAGGCTCGGAAAGGAAGCAGCTGGACACGTCGGACACCAAGTCCTTGCCCTTGGTGTTGGGCAGCTGCCAATATTTCGTACCGTAAATGGTGTTGTTCTCGCAGATATAGACATAGTCCGCGTTCTCGCTGATGGGCAGGTCAGAGCAGTCGGGGATATAGGAGAAGGTCTTGTCGGCGGAGGAGGCCACGGCGTTGGCCTGACCGTACATTTTTGCCTCCTGATAAGCCTTCTTGGCCCACTGGCCGGTGATGATGTAGTCCGCCACCTTGTTCTCCATCAGGTTCATGGGAATCATGGCGAACTGCTGGGAAGCGCCGCCCTGCATGAACAGCACCTTGTAATTGTCGGGAATGCCCATCAGGGTGCGCAGATCGGCTTCGGCCTCATCAATGATCTGCTGATACGCCTTGGAGCGATGGCTCATCTCCATGACAGACATACCGGTTCCCCGGTAGTCCAGCATTTCATCGGCAGCCTCTTTCAGTACGCTCTCTGGCAGCACCGCCGGACCGGCGGAAAAGTTGTAAACTCTGGACATATACGTCCCTCCTGTTATTCTTATTGACTTTTGAATTTGGCGCATCAATGCCTTCCCCCGGGGGGAAGGTGGCCGAGCGTAAGCGAGGTCGGATGAGGAACGGCGAAAGGTATCAATTATGAATGCAGTTCGTAAACAAGGTACAATTGTACAGTCTGTATCTTCTCATTTGACTGCAGTCCACGTCAGAGGCTGTCGCCGTTCCTCATCCGCCCCCTTCGGGGGCACCTTCCCCCCGGGGGAAGGCATTGGCGCGCTCAATTTCAATTTATCTGTCTGCCGCGTGTAACAGCGTTGCCAGCAGTTCGTAGCCGTGAGGAATAAAGGTTCCCGTGGCTTTGGCTTCTGCTTCGGTGTAGCGGGCTTTTTTTCTCTCCTGCCGGGTGCTGTCGTAGAGCACATAGGGCACCGGGTCAGAACTGTGGGTGCGGATGCGGATGGGGGTGGGGTGGTCGGGCAGCACCAGCATCCGGTAATCCTCCCCGGCGTCCTCCATGGCCTGCATGATGGGGCCGATGACCCGGGTATCCAGATACTCGATGGACTGCACCTTTTCTTTCACAAGACCCTGATGGCCCATCTCGTCGGGGGCCTCCACATGGATGTAGGCAAAGTCGCAGCCGTCCTTCAAAAGGGCGTCGATGGCGGCCTGGGCCTTGCCCTCCCAGTTGGTGTCCAGAGACCCGGTAGCGCCCTCCACAGTATAGATTCTCATGCCCGCGCCCACGGCGATGCCCTTCAGAAGGTCAACGGCGGAGATCATGGCGCCGTTCAGACCGGTCTTCTCGGTGAAGCTGCCGAGACTGGGCTTGGTGCCCGCGCCCCAGTACCACAGGGAGTTGGCCTTGCGTTTGCCCTCCGCCGCCCGCTTGAGATTCACGGGATGGTTGTTGAGGATATCAAAGCTGCGCTCCATGAAATCCCGCAGCACAGGCTCTTCCGGCAGGTAGGGGCCGATGACCTGGGTCAGATGGTCGTGGGGCGGCTCCAGTTTGGCAAGGCGACCGTGCTTCCATACCATAATATGACGGTAGCTGGTGCCGGTGTAGAACTGAAATTCTTCATTATTAAAGTTCTTCCGAATGGCGTCCATCAGATGGTCAGCTTCCTCCGTGGGAATCTCGCCGGAGCTGTGATCGACGATGGTTTTTTCGGGATAGGGCTCCTCCTCGGTCAGGGTCACCACGTTGCAGCGGAAGATGATGTCGTCCGGCTCCATTTTCACGCCTACGCTAAGGGCCTCCAGGGGAGATCGTCCGGTAAAATCTGTTTTCGGGTCATAGCCCATAACGGACAGGTTTGCCACCTCGCTGCCCGGGTGCATTCCCTCCGGCACATTCTGCACCATGCCCAAACTGCCGCCGCTGGCCAGCGCGTCCATGGCAGGGGTATTCGCCGCTTCCAGCGGGGTCTTGCCGCCCAGCGCCTCGATGGGTTCATCGGACATTCCGTCGCCCAATACCACGATATACTTCATAGCCTCTCTCCTAACGTCCCCAAAGCCCGTTCGTCCGTGGCACGGGGACAATTGTGTACATTACATAGTACCATTTTCTTACCGGGAATACAATATGAAAAACTGTCCGAAAAATCGATAGAGATGTATTGATTTCGTGGGCATTTCTCCAAAGAAAAACCGCCCCGCCAAAAAAGCGGAGCGGTTACAATACGCAAATCCGGACAATGCCTCCCCTTTTAGGGGAGGTGGCTCGGCGCAAGCCGAGACTGAGGGGTGCACCCCTCAGTCAGCTTCGCTGACAGCTCCCCTGAAAGGGGAGCCATAGGCGGGGTCAGTTCAGATTCAGCTTTCTGTCCACCAGAGCGTACATGAGGAAGTAGCCGACAATGGAAACGGCAGCCATCAGCAGAGCCATTCCACCAAGATAGCGCAGCATCCAGATTTTTCCGTCAGTACCGGAGAATACGCCCATGGCCATGGTAAAGCTGGTCACCATGCTCAGCGCCACATGGATGCCGTAGTACACGCCCACGGCCGCCAGAATTTTGTGCTTCTTTGCGAGGATGGAGCCGATGGTCACGGACAGCATCAGGACTACCAGCTCACACACGGAACCGGCCAGTACATCCAGCAGGAACACCCAGAAGAAATTCCAGGGAATCGTAGACCAGACACGCTTAAAAACATCCCACAGTTCGGGGAGCTTCTCCCAGACCGTCTGATAGAAGTCCGGAATGCCCGAAAACCCGATCGACAGCCATATCGCCAGCGCGGCGCAGATGACGAAGAACACAATCACCATGCCGATGGCGGTATTTGCCATGCTGGCAAGTAGGTTCTGATGAGTACTCACCGGCAGCGTGAAGGTCAGATACCCTTCATCGGTAAACCGGCTCTTGTAAAACCTGCCGATGTACACGAACAGAGCAGCCACGCCCACCACCGCCACGGCGATCATCGCCGCCACCATGGCAAGCACGTTCAATACTACAATTACATTTTGCTGGGCATCCTGGGTGCTAGCAATCATCAGATAGCGCATGGTGCCACCTCCCAGCAGGCTGGCCCCCAGACAGACAAGGCACAGGGTCCCCAGCATCCCCCGGGTGGCCCGCCATTCGTGCTTTAACAGTTTGGTAAACATTTGAACACCTCCCGGAACAGTTCATCCAGCGACTTGCCCGTCTCTTCCCGGACAGTGTCAGCTTCGCCCTTCTGAATCACCCTGCCCTGATACAGGAACAGGAATTCGTCCAGCACCCGCTCCACGTCGGAAATCAGGTGGGTGGAGATCAGCACCGTGGCGCTGGGGTCGTAGTTGTTGATAATGGTATTTAAGATGTAGTCTCTGGCCGCCGGGTCCACGCCGCCGATGGGCTCATCCAGTAGATACAGCCGCGCCCGGCGGGACATGGTCAGCACCAGCTGCACCTTTTCCTGGGTGCCCTTGGACAGGGTGCGAAACCGGGCCTGCGGGTCGATGCCCAGAGCGGTGAGCATCTGATTTGCCCGTTCCCGGTCAAAGTCCTCATAGAAGTCGCCAAAGAAATCCAGCAGCTCCGTGACCTTCCGCTGCTTGCTGAAACAGGTCCGGTCCGGCAGGTAGGACACCAGCGCCTTACTATTGGGGCCGATTTTTTCGCCGCCGATGGTGATTTCCCCGGCGGTGGGGGTCAGCAGCCCAGCCGCGATTTTGATAAAGGTAGTCTTGCCGCTGCCGTTGGGGCCCAGCAGACCGATGATTTTGCCCGCCGGCAGTTCCAGATTCAGGCCGTCCAGCGCGGGATTTCCGTGGTAGCGCTTGGTCAGGCCCGTGGCTTTTAACACGCAGTCCATTTACGATTCCTCCTTCTCTTTGTCCAGTTCCAACAGCAGCTGCGCCGCCTGAGATGGGGTAATTCCGAATACCATGAATTTTTCGGCGCATTCCCGCGCCAGTTCCTCCAAAATCCGATCTCTCATTTCGCTTAAAACCTCCGGATTCTCCGTAACGGTACGGCCGCTGGTGCCGCCGCTGACCAGCAGCCCTTCCCGCTCCAGCTCCGTCATGGCCCGCTGCATCGTATTGGGATTGACCTGGGCCGCGGCGGCCAGGTCACGGACGGAAGGGACTTTCCCTCCCGGGGGCAGCTCCCCCCGCAGCACCGCGCCACGGATATTCTCCATGATCTGCTGGTACACCGGGCGATCCCCTGAAAATTTCCAGTTCATAGGCACCTCCTCTGCACTACTGTATTAGTGCATTAGTACAATAACACATTCATACAGATTTGTCAATCCCTTTTTTCTTTTCCCGGCTTTTTCGCGATAAGTCAGATAAAGGGATATTTAGCGGAACAGAGCCTTCCCCTTTGGGGAAGGTGCCCCCGCAGGGGGCGGAAGAGGGCGGTAAAGCATAAATCCTTCTTCAACGTTTCGGCGAAATGGTGGGAACCTCTTCCGACCTCGCTCACGCTCGGCCACCTTCCCCAGAGGGGAAGGCAATGTTCAGCAAAAGAACAAGAACTCAAAGCAGGAGGATGCAGGCTGCATTCATCTGGATGCATCTTGGATACACCTTGATACAGAAGAAGAAACAGAAAAAGAAATAGAAATAGATAGATACTCAGAAACAGAGCCGGGGCTTCGCCCCCCTTTCAGGCTCAGGATTTAATTTTTAAATGCTTATAATAGATTCATCAAAACGAATTGACACATATGACAAAAAGTGCTATATTGTGATGCATCAGTACTCCGTGTGCGCACAAGTGTACGCGGTAATAGTAAAAAGGAGAGATATTGTATGAAAAAGATGCTCGCGGCTCTGCTGGCTGCGCTGATGGTGCTGTCTCTGGCAGCCTGCGGCGCTTCCTCCGCCCCTGCCGCTACCACCGCTCCCGCCGCTACCGAGGCCGCTGCTCCCGCCGCGACGGAAGCCGCTACTGAGGCTGCCGCTCCCGCCAAGACCTACACAATTGGCATCTGCCAGCTGGTGCAGCATCCCGCTCTGGATGCCGCTACCCAGGGCTTTAAGGACGCCCTCACCGCCAAGCTGGGCGACGCCGTCGTGTTCGATGAGCAGAACGCTCAGGGCGACTCCGCTACCTGCTCTGTCATTACCACCGGCTTTGTCTCCAACCAGTATGACCTGATTATGGCCAACGCCACCCCCGCTCTGCTGGCTGCCGTTTCCGCCACCGATACCATCCCCATCCTGGGCACCTCCGTCACCGACTTTGCCTCTGCTCTGGCTGTGGACGCCGCTGCTGACGGCTCCCTGGGTATGAATGTCTCCGGCACCTCCGACGGTGTTCCCGCGCAGCTGTACGCCGACTGTGTCATGGAGCTGGTTCCCGACGCCAAGAAGGTCTCCGTTCTGTACTGCTCCGCCGAGCCCAACTCCGTGCTTCAGGCTGACCAGTTCATCGCCTGCATGGACGCCATCGGCGTTGCCACTGAGGTCTTCACCTTCTCTGATTCCAACGACATCCAGTCTGTTACCGCCACTGCCGTGGAGGGCGCGGACGCTCTGTACATCCCCACCGACAACACTGCCGCTTCCAATATGACCATTGTCAGCGGTGTCTGCGAGCCTGCCGGTATCCCCGTGATCTGCGGTGAAGAGGGCATGTGCTCCGGCGGCGGCCTGGCGACCGTCTCCATCAGCTACTACGACATCGGCACCGCCTGCGGCGAGATGGCCTATGACATTCTGGTGAACGGCGCGGACATCTCCAAGATTCCCGTTGGCTACTCCCAGAACCCCGTGAAGAAGTACAATGCCGACTACGCTGCCGCCATTAACTTCACCCTGCCCGAGGGCTACGAGGCCATCACCGAGTAAAACACATATCATAAGGAAGTAAAATCCCGGCAATGCCAATCCTTTGCCGGGATTTTTTCCTATGAGTAAAACATCAATGTTTGGAGGAACCATTTCATGATTGCCTACTTTGCTTCCCTGAACCCGGCAGCGCTGCTGCGGGCCTGTCCCGGCGGCATCGCCCAGGGACTGATCTGGGGCATTATGGCCCTGGGCGTCTACATGACCTACCGGATGCTGGGCCTTGCCGACCTGACTGTGGACGGAAGTCTTGCCACCGGCGGCGCTGTGTGCATTATGCTGGTGCTGGCTGGCTGGAATCCCCAGATTGCCTTGCTCATTTCCTTCCTGGCCGGTGTAGCCGCGGGCCTGATCACCGGTTTTCTGCACACCAAGCTGGGTATCCCCGACATTCTGGCTGGTATTCTGACCCAGATTTCCCTGTATTCCATCAACCTGAATATCATGGGCAAGGCCAATCAGGCGGTCAATGTCAATAAGGTGAACTTCCTGTTCTCCTCCAATGCCAAGGTTTTGCCCCGGACCATCGTTCTGGCCAGCCTGGTGTGTCTGGTACTGGTGGTGCTGCTGTACATGTATCTGGGCACCGAGCACGGCTCCGCTCTCCGGGCCACCGGCATCAACGGCGCCATGGCCCGGGCACAGGGCATCAACACGGGCAGCATGAAGGTCATCGGTCTTGCCTTGAGCAACGGCCTTGTGGCGCTGGCTGGCGGCGTGCTCAGCCAGTATCAGGGCTTTGCCGACATCAACATGGGCCGGGGCGCCATTGTCATCGGCTTGGCCGCCGTCATCATCGGCGAGGTGCTGGGCGAGGCCTTCCTGGGCAAGTACCTGAACTTCATGATGCGCCTGATCTTTGTGGTTCTGGGCAGCGTGATCTACTATGTGGTTTATGTCTTCGTCCTGTGGCTCAAGTTCCCCGCCGATGACATGAAGCTGCTGACCGCTGTGGTGGTGGCCATCTTCCTGGCGATTCCGTATCTGCGGGGTGCCAGTAAGAATTCCTTCAGCCGCATCGCCAAGGAAAACGCCAGAATTTCTAAGGAGGGAAAGTAAGTATGCTGGAAATCAAAAATATTTACAAGACCTTCAATGCCGGCACCATCAATGAAAAGAAGGCCCTGCAGGGCCTGAGCCTGACCCTGAAGGACGGCGAGTTCTGTACGGTGATCGGCGGCAACGGCGCCGGTAAATCCACCATGATGAACGCGGTGGCCGGTGTGTGGCCCGTGGACAGCGGCGCGATTCTGGTTGACGGAGTGGACATTTCCGGCCTGTGCGAGTATCAGCGTGCCTCCATGCTGGGCCGGGTGTTTCAGGACCCCATGACCGGCACGGCTGCCGATATGCAGATTGTGGAGAATCTGGCGCTGGCAGCCCGCCGGGGCACCCGCCGCTCCTTCCTTCGCTGGGGCGTGCCCAAGGCCGAGTACGAAACCTACCGGGAGCTGCTGAAAACACTGGATCTGGGTCTTGAGGATCGGATGACCACTAAGGTTGGCCTTCTGTCCGGCGGTCAGCGTCAGGCCCTGACCCTGCTGATGGCCACCCTCAAGAAGCCTAAGCTGCTGCTGCTGGATGAGCATACCGCCGCTCTGGACCCCAAGACTGCCGCCAAGGTGCTGGATGCCACCCAGCGTATCGTGGAGAAGGATCATCTGACCACCATGATGATTACCCACAATATGCGTGACGCCATCGCCTACGGCAACCGACTGGTGATGATGTACGACGGACGCATTGTGGTGGACGTATCCGGCGAGGAGAAGAAGCACCTGACCGTGGAGCAGCTGCTGAACCTGTTCAGTCAGGCCTCCGGCTCCGACGAAGCCGACGATAAGCTGCTGCTGTCCTGAAAAAAGATCTGCCCCGTATCCGCGGATACGGGGCAGTTTGCTATTGTGTTCAGGAACGAATGCCGAACAGGGGACGGGCTACCCGCTTGTACAGAAGCAGCGTCAGCACGGAAACCATGGTGCCCTTCACAATGTTCAGGGGCGCCACGCACATGACAACAAAGGTGGTTACGTTGTGGATGCTCGCGTGGATGGCGGTGCCCATGCCGATGATGGTATCCAGCGGCATACCGTACAGCTCCGCGAATTTTGGCAGCAGGTACACGGCGTTGAAGGCGGTGCCGAAAACAGACATACAGATCGTTCCCAAAATCAGACCGATGATGGCGCTGTGCTTGCTTTTATGCACATGATACCAGATGGTTGCGGGCAGGACGAAGGAGCAGCCCACCACAAAATTGGCAAGGTCGCCCACGAAAGCGGTGGAGGTGCCCTTGAGCAGCAGCTTCAGCAGAATCTTGATACCCTCGCAGACCACCGTGGCGCAGGGTCCTAAGTAAAAGCCGCACAGCAGCACCGGCAGTTCGGAAAAGTCCAGCTTGTAGAAGCCGGGGGCAAGGAAGGGAATGGAGAAATCCAGAACGTGCAGCACCGTGGCGATGGCGGCGCAGATGCCGATGATGCTGACCCGGCGGGCGGGGGTGACCTTGCGGCGTTCCGGCAGGAAGCGCTCCGCCAGCTTGGCAAGCAGCGCGAGGCCCACCACCAGGGCCAGACAGGTGAGTACAAAAGAGAGATTTTCCGCGATTTGTGTCCAAAGTTCCGTCATAGTGTTTCGTCTCCTGTGCAATAAAATACGCCCCAGGAATATACCCAGGGCGTGAAAATAAACGCAAGCTATGATTTTCCTTGCGTACCTTCTTCCATCCAGACTATACTGTCGGTATCGGAGTTTCACCGATTCAACGCATCTGCGCTCGCGGACTTTACCGCCGGTGGGGAATTGCGCCCCGCCCTGAAGATACTGTTCAGTTCTCCTACACAATAGCACTAACGCGGCGGCTTGTCAAGGGGCAGACGACGTGGTATACTGAAAAAGCAGCGAGCCGCCGGTGATAATGCGTTACGGACACTGGACGGTCATCGCACGTCCTTTGGGCCCCTCGGCAGGCAGTGCTTAGGAAGATAAAGGAGAATTTAGTGGAACAAAGCCTTCCCCTTTGGGGAAGGTGCCTCCGCAGGGGGCGGAAGAGGGCGGTAAAGCATAAGTCCTTCTTCAACGTTTCGGCGAAATGGTGGGAACCTCTTCCGACCTCGCTTGCGCTCGGCCACCTTAATGAATAGAGGTATGATTGCCACCGGCAATCATTGGCATTGCAGATTCGCTGCGCGGAGCACCACCCCAAAGGG
>JALFXH010000112.1 GCA_022786965.1 Clostridiales bacterium | reverse complement strand
GACTTCCTAGAAGACCTGCTTCCCTGGTCGGAAAGTCTTCCGGAGGAATGCCGGAAAAAGATCTGAATACGATAGACGGGGCTCCATCCGGAGCCCCGCAATTTATTCCGTCAAGGTACGTGTGGTTGAGCGTTTACCTTTTATGTTTACTTCTTGATGGTTTGTCGTTTACTTCTGGTCAGTTGCGCAAGGGGAGAATGCTGCTCATGGTTTTCGATGATGTCATCATTAAACAGATTGCAATAGTGGCGGGTCATCTTCAGGGTGGAGTGTCCCATGAGCCTCTGAAGGGAGAACGCATCGCCGCCACAATCGACAAGGTACTTACGGGCGAAAGTGTGGCGGAACGCATGGATTGAAGTCCGCTCTACACCTCTGGAAGTGTTGTACTTTACAATCGCAAGCCGTAAAGCGTTTTCTGTGAGGAAGCCGCCAAACTCGTTGCAGAACAGGTAATCCGAACTACTGCCTGAGCGAACTTCCATGTAATCCCGCAGAATGGAAACCATTGCAGAACAGAGTGGGATGACCTGAACCTTGCCGTTTTTAGTGTGCCTCAGCACAATCTGTTTTCGGGAAAGGTCTACATCCTGATTCTGGATGTTCCGCACCGTGGCAGCACGACAGCCGCTGTTTAAGAGGAAATTGATGATAACCCAATTCCGATACTCGCAGAAATTACAGTTCGCTTCAGGCTTCTTCAGGAGGATCAGAAGTTCTTCATCGGTATAGACTTCCTTCACTGTTTCAGGAGCCTTGAAGATTTTGATATTCAGATCGGTGTGTCCTTCCTCATTGCACCAAGAGAAGAAGACCTTCAATGTGCGAGTGTAACTGTTGATTGAACTTGCGGACAGCCCCTCTTCCCGCATGGAAAGAACCATCTTGTCAAGTTCCGCAGTATTCAAGCGGTTCAGGGGAAGGGTTACATCCAATCTTTTGGAGATGGAGTGGAAGTGTTGCTTGTAGGTACTCAGAGTTTTGTCCTTTACGCCTCTGGCAGCAGCCGAAGAGAGAAAAAGATCAAAATACTCGGAAACGGGGGATTTTTGAATATTTCGCATGGAGATTCTTGCCATAACTACACCTCTTGAATGACTCAAATTTGCAGAGTATTCAAGCGGTCTAAAAATCCATCCGAAAAAGCAGAGAAAAAGAAAAAAGTGTTGAAAACCAATGGTTTTCAACACTTTTGGTGGAGATAAGCGGGATCGAACCGCTGACCTCTTGAATGCCATTCAAGCGCTCTCCCAGCTGAGCTATACCCCCATATTCAGTTACTTTGGTTTACCGTGCCTCCAAAGGAAGCACGGTAAAGGTGTGGTGGAGATAAGCGGGATCGAACCGCTGACCTCTTGAATGCCATTCAAGCGCTCTCCCAGCTGAGCTATACCCCCATAAATTTTGCCGTCTTGACGACTTTTGTATTTTACCACAGATCCCGAAAATGTCAAGCTTTTTTTCTTATTTTCCGCATTTTTCTTTTTGGGTCGGAAATGATGGAATTTGGAAAAATTCTACTTCCATTTTTGCGGGATGCACAGTATAATAAACCCGATAGAAATTGCCTGCGGGCTTATTCCGGGAGGTTTTCATGGCAGCATTGATTCTTTCTAAAAACGACAAAGAACGGCTGGATGCCGGATTCGCGGCGGCCTTTGACGGCGCTGCGGAGCGCTATTTCTCTGCCCCGGGCCGTACCGAGGTCAGCGGCAACCACACCGATCACCAGCGGGGCCGGGTGCTGGCCGGCGCGGTGAATCTGGATACCATAGCGGCGGTTCGGGCCAATGGGACTGATGTTATTCGTGTGCAGTCCAAGGGTTATCCCTTGTGTCAGGTGCGGCTGGACGCACTGGAGCCTGTGGCGGCAGAGATCAATTCCACCCCCGCCCTGATCCGGGGCGTGGCGGCGCGGTTTGCCCAGCTGGGCTGCAAGGTTGGCGGCTTTGACGCCTACTGCGAATCCACCGTTCTGCCAGGCTCCGGACTTAGCTCCTCAGCTGCCTTTGAGGTGCTGATTGGCACCATTATCAACCATCTGTTCTTCGGTGGGAGGGCGACCCAGCCGGAAATCGCCCAGATTGGCCAGTACGCGGAAAATGTCTTCTTCGGCAAGCCTTGCGGCCTGATGGATCAGACCGCCTCCGCCGTTGGCGGCCTGGTCACCATCGATTTTGCCGATAAGGCGCATCCGGATATCCGCCCGGTGCACTTCGATTTCTCCACCACGGGCCACGCCCTGTGCATCATCGACTCCCGGGCCGACCACGCTGACCTGACCGACGAATACGCCGCGGTTCCCGGGGAGATGAAGGCCGTCTGCGAATACTTCGGCAAGAACGTGGTGACAGAAATTCCGGAGGCGGATTTCTACGCCGCCATCCCCGCCCTGCGGGAAAAGTGCGGTGACCGTGCGGTCATGCGGGTGATCCACGAGTACAACGAAAATCGCCGGGTACCCCAGCAGGTGGCCTGTCTGGAACAGGGTGACTTTGAAGGCTTCCTGCGGCTGACCAAAGAGTCAGGCTTCTCCAGCTGGATGTACCTGCAAAATGTGGTGCCTGCGGGCTATGTCAAGCAGCAGGCCATGGCGGTGGCCCTGGGCCTGTGCGAGCACTACCTGCAGGGCCGGGGGGCCTACCGGGTTCACGGCGGCGGCTTCGCCGGCACGGTGCAGGCCTTTGTGCCCTTCGATCTGCTGGAATCCTTCCGCGCCGGTATCGACGCGGCGTTGGGGGAGGGAGCCTGCCATGTGCTGTCCATCCGGCCTCAGGGCGGCGTGGAGATGGAGGTTGAAGCGTGAAGATAGAAACCTGCATCGATTCACTGGTTTCCTACGCCATGAATCGGGGACTGGCGGAGCCGGTTGACCATCAGGTTCTCACCAATCGGCTGCTGGATATCCTGCGTCTGGATGACTATGAACTCTCTGACGAGCCGCAAAGCGAGGATTTGGAAGAAATTCTGGCGGGCATTCTGGACTATGCGGTTGCGCATGGTCTATGTGAAGACAACATTACCGCCCGGGACATCTTCGATACCCGGATTATGGGAGCGGTGACGCCCATGCCCCGGGAAGTGGTGCGTACCTTTGAGGAAAAGTACGCCCTTAGCCCGGAGGCGGCTACGGACTGGTATTACCGGTTCAGCTGCGACACCGACTACATCCGCCGTTACCGCATTGCGAAGGATATGCGATGGAAATATGCCAGTGACTACGGCGAAATGGACATCACCATCAACCTGAGCAAGCCCGAGAAGGACCCCAAGGCCATCGCCGCGGCGAAAAACGCCCCCCAGACAGCCTATCCTAAGTGCCAGCTGTGCCGGGAGAATGAGGGCTATGCAGGCAGGCTGAACCACCCCGCCCGGGCAAACCACCGCATTATCCCCATCACGGTCTGCGGCGAAGACTGGTGCCTGCAATATTCTCCCTACGTCTACTACAATGAGCACTGCATCGTTTTCAATTCCAGGCATGTGCCCATGAAAATTGACCGCAGCGCCTTTGAAAAACTGCTGGACTTTGTGAAGGACTTCCCCCATTACTTTGTCGGCTCTAACGCGGACCTGCCCATTGTGGGCGGTTCCATTCTCAGCCATGAGCATTTTCAGGGCGGACATTATCAGTTCGCCATGGAGAAAGCAGGACTGGAAAAGGAAGTCTCCTTCAAAGGATTCGAGGATGTAAAGGCGGGAATCGTGAAGTGGCCGATGAGCGTCATTCGGCTGGATGGAGAGAATCCCGCGCGTTTGGCGGAGCTGGCGGACAAGATTCTTCTCTGCTGGCGGGGTTACTCGGATGAGAGCGTGGGCGTGGTGGCTTTCTCGGATGGTGAACCCCACAATACCATAACCCCCATCGCCCGGCGCAGAGGAGAACTATACGAGCTGGACCTGGTTCTGCGGTGCAATATCACCACCCCGGAGCATCCGCTGGGCGTGTTCCATCCTCATGCGGATAAGCACCACATCAAGAAAGAAAACATCGGCCTGATCGAGGTCATGGGCCTGGCGGTTCTGCCCAGCCGTCTGAAACAGGAGCTGACTGATTTGGCGTCTGCCATTGTGTCCGGGGCGGATATCGCTGCCGACGAGGTTCTGAATAAGCACGCCCCTTGGGTGGAGGAGCTGAAAAAGCAGTATACCTTCACCGAGGAAAACGCGCTGGATATCATCCTTCAGGAAACCGGAAGGGTCTTTACCGAGGTTTTGGAGGACGCGGGGGTCTACAAGAACACCCCCGAGGGTCGGGCGGCGTTCTTCCAGTTCATCGGCGCAGTCAACGCGCAATAAAAAAGGAATGCTCCCGGCGGAACAGCCGGGAGCGTTTGCGTTATGTTTTGAAGAACCCAACCAGACCAATGACGAAGATCACGAATACGATGACCGGCAGGACGTAGGTCATATAGGGCCGCATCCATTTTGCTACCTTCAGGCCGGTGCCCTCGTTGGCCTCCCGCATAAATTTCTCCCAGCCCCAGCCGTAGCGGGTGGTGCAGAACAGAATGAAAATCAGGGAGCCCAGGGGCAGCATCAGATTGCTGACCAGAAAATCCTCGCTGTCCAGAATGTCGTGTCCGGCGATGGGCCGCACATTCTGCCACAGGTTGTAGCCCAGCAGGCAGGGAAGGCTCAGCAGGAAAATGCCCGCGCAGCAGATAAGGCAGGTTTTCTTTCGGCTCCACCCGGTCATCTCGCTGACGCAGCAGACAATGTTCTCAAACACCGCCAAAACGGTTGAGAAGGCGGCGAAGGTCAGAAACAGGAAGAAGAGGCTGCCCCAGAACCTGCCCAGAGCGATGTGGTTGAATACGTTGGGCAGAGTCATGAAGATCAGGGCGGGGCCGCTGTTTACATCCACGCCGTAGGCGAAGCAGGCGGGGAAAATGATGAGGCCGGAGCACAGGGCCACCATGGTGTCCAGCAGACTGACCCGAACAGCTTCTCCCATGAGAGCATGGTCTTTGCCGATGTAGCTGCCAAAAATGGCCATGGCGCCGATACCAAGGCTCAGGGTGAAGAAGGCCTGATTCATGGCGCCCACCACCACATTGCCCACGCCGATTTCTGCCATCCGCCGGAAGTCGGGGATCAGGTAGAAGCTAAGGCCCCTGGAGCCGCCGGACAGGGTCATGCTGTGGAAGGCCAGTACCCACATGAGAAGGATCAGGGCCATCATCATCCACTTGGTGACCCGCTCCAGACCCTTCTGGACGCCCAGGGAGATGACGGAAAAGCCCACCACCACAACAACGCCCATGTAGAGGGCCATTTTTGCCGGATTTGCCAGCATTTCTCCGAATTTTGTTTCAATTCCGGCGGTGTCCAGACCCACGAACACGCCGGCGGCGGTGTCCACAAAGTATTGCAGCATCCAGCCGGCCACGGTGGTGTAGAACATCATCAGCACAATATTGCCCAGCAGGCATACATAACCGTGCCAGCCCCATTTGCTTCCGGGTTTCAGCTGCTGATACATTTTCAGGGGGCTTTTCTGCGCGGCCCGGCCCATGGCGAACTCCATGGTCAGCACCGGAACCCCCAGTACTAGAAGAAACAGAAGGTAGATCAGCACAAACGCGCCGCCGCCGTACTGGCCGGTCATCCAGGGAAATTTCCAGACGTTACCGATGCCGATGGCACAGCCGGCGCTGAGGAGAAGAAAGCCCAGACGGCTTCCAAGGTGTTCACGCTGCATGGCAGAACCTCCAAGATAATTGAGAGTTGACAATTGACAGCTGACAGTTCATAATGACAGTAAACTCTCAAAATTATACCGGCTTATTCACAAAATGTCAACATAAAAGTGGTATTATTGCCCCTTTTCCCAATGGAAAACAGGGCGTGGCGGAGTGGAGGAAAAACAATGCTGAAGATCATGGCTTTGATGGACAACAAGTTGACGGGACGGAAAGATTTGATGTGCGAGCACGGGCTGTCTCTGCTGGTGACCTGCCACGGAAAAAATGTCCTGTTTGACTGCGGCAGCAGTGAAAAAATGCTGTACAATGCCAAAAAGCTGGGTGTTGATTTGGGAAAGCTGGACGCGGTGGCGCTCAGCCATGGGCACTATGACCACGCCGGGGGCTTCCGGTTTTTGGCAGAGCGATATCCTGTTGCGAGGCTCTTCATCGGCCCGGGGTTCTTTGAGGAAAAGTACGCCGTCAGCGACAACTGCTACAGGAGTCTTGCCGCCGGGTTTGACCGGGCGTTTCTGACGGAGCGGGGAATTGTCCACACATTTGTGGAAGGTGTGGCGGAAATCCTTCCCGGAGTCCACGCAATTTCCGGTTTTCCCCGGATAGAGCCCATGGAGACCATTCCGGAACGGTTCGTACGTCTGACGGAAGCGGGTCTGGTGACCGACGATTTTCGGGACGAACTCTGTCTGGCATTGGAAACCGGAGAGGGAGTTGTGCTTCTGGTGGGCTGCGCCCATCCGGGAATCATCAATATGGTTCGCCATGTGGGCGCGCTGCTTGGAAAGCCCGTCCGGGCGGTGCTGGGAGGTACCCATCTTTCGGAGGCGGACCCGGCAAGAATCCGGTATACCGTAGATGCGCTGGAGGAGATGGGTGTCAAGCTTCTGGGCCTGAGCCACTGCTCCGGGGACAGCGCGGAGTCTCTTATCCGGCAGCGGGAAGGCATAACCGCCTGCCATCTGGGCCCCGGGGACTGCGTGTTTTTTCTGTAATGGAGAATATATCTGCGTAGGGGGCGGCGTCCTCGACGCCCCGTTTCCCGGTTTTCCGCCGGAGTACAAGGAATCGCTGCATACCATCGGGACGTCCGGAGGCCGTCCCCTACGGCAGAAAAAGGAGAATTTCGCGCGCTAAAGCACAATCAATGCGTAGGGCGGGGTCATGACCCGCCGAACGGTCATACGCTTCGTCATCCACATGATTTCGGCAAATTCGTAGCTCTGGCTGATGGCGGGGGCAAGCCCCCGCCCTACAGTGGCATTTCCAAATTGTTCGCTAAAGGACAATTAACCTGAGCAGTACCTATCGAGGGGCCCAAAGGATGTACGACAACCACCCAGTGGTCGTGACGCATTGTCAGCGGCCACTGGCCGCCCGCCTGTTCAAAGGACGTTTACATTTGGGCTATTTACTTTTGACTGACAAAATGGTATAATCCACGGGAAGTATCGTGAAGGAGGCTGAGAAATGCGCCGATATTTTGAAGAACTGAGAGATTTTACAAAGAAGGGCGATATGGTCCTCCTGATTTTGTGCCTGTGTGTGGCGGGCTTTGGCGTTCTGTGCATTGCCAGTGCTACTTCTGCCGAAAAATTCGGCAGCAACATTAAATATCTGGTCATTCAGGTGGTTGCCATCGGTCTGGGTACCTTAATGTACGCCATGGTGTCCTCCATTGATCTGGACTACCTGTCGGAGCACCGGGGGGTCATGGTGGCTTTCAACGTTTTTTTGCTCCTCATGCTGATTAGCCCCTTGGGTACGGACAACAATACCGGTAACCGAAGCTGGATTGACCTGGGCCCCATCAGTGTGCAGCCTGCGGAGATCTGTAAGATCACCTACATTATTATCAACGCGTCGGTGATGGCTTCCCATCAGAACCGGATCTCCCACCCGGTTTCCATTATTCACATGGGTATGCATTTGCTGCTGCTGGTGGGCCTGAATCTGGCCCTGTCTTCGGATATGGGCGTGTCCCTGATTTTCGTGTTCATCTTCATCGGTATGGCTTTTGCCGGCGGTGTCAGCCTGTGGTGGTTCGCTCTGGCCATCGGCTCCATCGCGGCGGCGTTCCCCATTTTGTGGCAGTTCCTGGGCCAGTACCAGCGGAACCGAATTCTGATTCTGTTCGACCCTACCATCGACCCTCAGGGCATCAACGAACGGTATCACTCCAAGATCAATTTGCAGTCCCTCACCGGCGGCGGCCTGACGGGACAGGGGCTGTTCCAGGGAAACCGTACCCAGAGCGGCGCTCTGTTCGCCCAGCATACGGACTATATTTTCTCCTCCATGGGCGAGGAACTGGGCTTTGTGGGCTGTGTGTTTATTATGATACTGGAGCTGGCCATTATTGCCCGGTGCATCTTTGTGGGCATCCGGTGCCAGGACTATATGCGCCGGCTGGTGTGCTACGGCGCGGCCTCCGCGCTGATGTTCCAGCTGATGATTAACGTGGGCATGTGCATCGGCGTCATGCCGGTTATCGGCCTGACCCTGCCGCTGATCAGCTACGGCGGCTCCTCTGTGGTTACCATTTTCGCTATGCTGGGCCTGGTGTCAGGAGCGTATGCCCGACCAGCGTCCCTCAGCCACGAACGATATGTGCAGCCGTATCGGGGATAAAAAAGCCTTCCCCTCTGGGGAAGGTGGCAGCCTGAAGGGCTGACGGAAGAGGGCTGTATCGTCTTCAATGATTTCGCGAGGTCGGGAGAAATGCTGTAGCACCTCTCCCGACCTCGCTTGCGCTCGGCCACCCTGATAAATAATGGTATGATTGCCACTGGCAATCATTGGTATTGCAGATTCGCTGCGCGGAGCGCCACCCCAAAGGGGAGGGCTTTTTTGTTGTCAAATGGTAATCAGCTCATAGCAGTCCTCGCCCAGACCGATTTTCTTGGCATGGCTAATCTGGCTGCGCCAGCTTGTATGGGGGAAGGAGCCGGTGAGGTTGTCGAGGTCGGGCCGGTTGGCCTTATCCAGCTTGGAGCCGGGCATGATGGTCTGGGCGTTGACGGCTTCAGCGCAGGCCAGATCCAGCGCCACCGGGTCGAAGGAGGCAAACATTCCCACATCGGGCACGATGGGAACGTCGTTCTCCGCGTGGCAGTCGCAGTAGGGGCTGACGTCCCGCACCAAGCTAATGTGGAAGTTGGGGCGACCGTCTACAACGGCCTTGGCGTATTCGGCGATTTTATAGTTCAGGTACAGGGCGGCATCGTGGTTGCTGGCAGTAATGGCCTTCACAGGGCAAACGTCCAGGCAGCGACCGCAGCCATAACACTTATTCCAGTCCACAAACATGGCCCCGTCCACCAGGTTTGGCGCGTCGTGGGCGCAAATGTTATGGCAGGCGCCGCAGGCTACGCACTTATCCCTGTCTACCACGGGACGGCAGGCATCGTGCATATCCTTCTTGCCGGCCCGTGAACCGGAACCCATGCCCAGATTTTTCAGAGCACCGCCAAAACCGGCTTCCTCATGACCCTTGAAGTGGTTCAGGGAGATGACAATGTCAGCGTCCATAATGGCACGGCCAATGAGGGCCTCCTTCACATACTGGCCGCCATCAACGGGAACGGCCACTTCGTCGGTGCCCTTCAGACCGTCGGCGATGATAACATGGGCGCCGGTGGAGTAGGGAGTGAAGCCGTTGAGGTAGGCGGTCTCAATGTGATCCAGCGCGTTCTTCCGAGAGCCGACGTACAATGTGTTGCAGTCGGTGAGGAAGGGCTTGCCGCCCAGATCCTTGATGATGTCCACCAGCACCCGGGCATAGCCGGAGCGCAGATGGGCCATGTTGCCCAATTCGCCAAAGTGAATCTTGATGGCGACAAACTTGTCTTTGAAATCGATCTGATCGATGCCAGCCGCAAAAATCAGCCGTGCCAGCTTCTGGGGCAGCGTTTCGGACGTGCCGGTGCAGAAATCGGTAAAATAAACCTTGGGTGCCATAATGTACCTCCTAAAATAAACCTAGGTATAGTGTATCCTTTTTTGGGGAGATTGTCAAGGGGCGGCCTTGCCGCCCGACTCGCCGCTACGGACGTATGGATAGAGGAAGCTCCCCACTTCTGAAAGCGGGGAGCCTCTTGTATTAAGGATGAATTACTTGGCAGCGCCAGCGATCTGAGCAGCCACCTCAGCGGCGAAGTCCTCTTCCTTCTTCTCGATGCCCTCACCCTTGATGTAGTGAATGGCGTCAACGAAGGTAACCTTGCCACCCAGCTTCTTGGCAGCGTCGGCAATGTAGCCGGCCACGTCGCCCTTGAAGAGGTCAGCGCGGACGAACTCCTGCTGCAGCAGGCAGCTTTCTTTGTAGAAGGCAGCCATCTTGCCGGCAGCGATCTTTTCCTTCACAGCGGCGGGCTTGGAAGCCATCTTGGGGTCGTTGTCCATCAGAGCCACCTGCACGGCCAGCTCCTTGTCAACGTCAGCCTGAGGCACCTGAGCCTTGTCCCAGTACTTGGGGGACATGGCGGCAATCTGCATAGCCACATTCTTGCCGATCTCGGTGACATCGATGTCGCCTTCCACGGCCAGGTTCACCAGAACACCGTGGGTGCCGCCGGCGTGAACGTAAGCCACGGAGGTGTTGGCGTCGAAGCGGGCGAAGCGGCGGATCTGCATATTCTCGCCGATGGACATGACCTTCTCCTGCATGATCTCGGTGACGGTCAGATCGGTGCCGGGGTACTTGCAGCCCTTCAGAGCCTCTACGTCAGCGGGGTTCTGAGTGGCAACGATGGTAGCCAGATTCTTGACCAGATCCAGGAAAGCGTCGGTCTTGGCGGCGAAGTCGGTCTCGGAGTTGACCTCGATGACCACACCCACGCCATCGATGACAGCGGCGTAAGCCACGCCCTCGGCAGCGATACGGCCGGCCTTCTTGGCGGCCTTGGCCAGGCCCTTCTCACGCAGCCAGTCAACGGCCTTGTCCATGTCGCCGTCGGTGGCCTGCAGGGCCTTCTTGCAGTCCATCATGCCGACGTTGGTCATTTCACGGAGCTTCTTAACATCCTGAGCGGTAAAAGCCATTTTCTATTTCCTCCTGATACTATAATTGTATGGTAGGGGCAAGCTTATTCAGCGGCGGCCTCGGCGGGAGCCTCAGCGGGAGCCTCGGTGTCCTCGCCCTGACGGCCCTCGATGGCGGCGCTGGCCATGGCGGAGGCGATCAGACGGATGGCGCGGATCGCATCGTCGTTGCCGGGGATGACGTAGTCGATCTCATCAGGATCGCAGTTGGTATCGACAATGGCCACAACGGGGATGTTCAGCTTCTTGGCCTCGGCGATGGCGTTGCGCTCCTTGCGGGGGTCAACGATGAACATGGCAGCGGGGATCTTCTTCATTTCCTTGACGCCGCCCAGATACTTCTCCAGCTTGGCAATCTCGCCCTGGTGCTTGATGACTTCCTTCTTGGGCAGCATGGCGAAAGTGCCGTCCTCTTCCATCTTCTTCAGCTGAGCCAGACGGTCGATACGGGAGCGCATGGTGCGGAAGTTGGTCAGCATACCGCCCAGCCAGCGGGAGTTGACGTAGTAACCGCCGCAGCGGGCAGCCTCTTCCTTGATAGCATCCTGGGCCTGCTTCTTGGTGCCGACGAACAGGATGTTGCCGCCATTTGCGGAAGTCTCACGAACGAAGTTGTAAGCCTC
>JALFXH010000108.1 GCA_022786965.1 Clostridiales bacterium | reverse complement strand
GGGTCAGATTTTCGCACATGATCTCCGCCCCGCCAAAGCAGAAATAGGGAATGACCTGCATGATTTTCATAGCGTTTCCTCAGAAATAACAGTCAGAAATGGCCTTTTTGTAGGCATCCGCGTCATTGATGGCATCAAATTTTCGTCTGGCGTTTTCCGCCAAAAACGCCCGGTGGGCAGGGTCGGCGAAGATTCTCAGCAAATCCTGAGCCATCTGCTCGTCATCATCCGTCAGATAGCCGCTTAACCCGTCCTCCAAAAGATCCTGCATCCCGTCGGAGGGGGTGCTGACCACCGGGGTGCCCAGGTACATGGCCTCCAGCGCGCACATGGGGGTGCCCTCCCAGCGGGAGGTGAGGATCATGGCCTTACTGTCCGCCACCATTTTGATGGGGTTGCTCTGGAAGCCCAGAAAATGGACGTTTTCCTGAATGTTCAGGCTTTCGCACAGGGCCTGGACTTCTTCCAGCAGCTCCCCGGTGCCCACGATGGCCACCTTCAGATCGGGCTTGTCCTGCTTTAACCGGGCGCACAGCCGCATGAGCCGCTGGGGGTCCTTCTGGAAGGTCAGCCGTCCAACGTAGATCATATCGTAGTCATAGGTATTGGCATCCTGCGCTTTTTTATCAGAAATCTGCTGGGTATCGATAATATTATACAATACGCTGCTCTTTTTCGCAAAGAGCTTATGGAAGGCGTAGCCGTCAAAGGAGCTTTGGGACACCCACAGGATGTGCTTTGCCTTGAAGCCCGCCAGCAGATAGCCCACGGTTTTGGGCGACAACCCCCGGGCATCGTAGGCGTTGTTGTGGACGTGGGAAACCAGCGGTATTTTGCCGCAGCACAGGGCGCTGAAAAAGCCCGCCCGCATATCGTGGGCGTGAATCAGATCGGGCTTCTGCTCCCGGATGATCCGGCTCAGCTCGGACACGCTCATGGTCTTCATGGGCAGATAGGTGACATTCTGCTCGGCAAGCATCTGGGCCACGATTTCACTTTCCGGGCTGCAATAGACCATGTCAATTTCGCCCCGGAAGGACTTGATGATCTGGCAGGCCACCTTCTCCGCGCCGGAGTAAATGCGGGAATTGAGTACATGCAATACTTTCATGGTCATCCCTCCTGCCTGGACAGCTCTTCAGCGGCTTCCCGCATATTCAGACTGCGCATTCCGTAGGTTTTCTTCAATTCATCGTAGTAAGAGAAAATTTCCTCCAGCTGCTTCAGGTGCTCCGGGGTGTACACGCCCACATTGTGGGGGTGCCACCACAGGTGGAAGGTCAGGCCGTTTTTCGCCGCGTGGAGCATCTGGCCCTTGATGCGGCGGATTTTCAGCCCTTCCAGCGGCAGATGAGGCTTGATGGGACGGTACATCCGGGAGCCGGTGAGATTCCAGATGCCGTTTTCGCATTTGGGCATATAGCCCCCCTGCCCCGTCAGCGGCAGGTACATATCCAGTGTGCGGAGCACCTTGAAAAGAAGCCCGCTTTTGACCTTGTTATAAATCCAGTCGTTTTCCTCGTCCCGGTAGGCGGTAAAACCCGCCTGACGGAGGATTTCCGTGTATTCCGGCTCGCACTGATTTCTGGGCAGGATCACAGAGGTCAGATCGTAGCCATGATCCCCGGCGATGGCCTTGGCCGCCGCAATGTCAGAGGCAAACTGCTCCAGGGTCTGCCCCGCCTCCCGGCAGTAATAGTGGCTGAAGGTGTGGCTGCCGATTTCCTGCCCCGGCGCGGCGGCAATGGCTTTCAGCAGCGAGGGGCCGTAAAAGCAGGGGGCGTCCGCCTCCGTTTTGCCGATTTTGGCAAATTCGGGGTAAGGGTTCAGGTTTTCATTGGCGTAGCCCGGTTTCTTATCGGGAAAATAACGGCAGACCTCGTCATAGTTTTCGGCAAACAGGAAGCCCACGGCGGCCCAAGTGGCGTGGATGCCGTGCTTCCGGAACAGCTCCAACAGCTGGGGGATGGCCTTTCTGCCACCCAGCACGTTATCCTGATAGCTTTCCAGCGGACACACATCCAACATCCCCCAGAACAGCTCAAAATCCAGCGAAACGATCAGGGTTCCCGGCATCCTTCTGCCTCCTCTCCAAAGTAAATTTCCTTCATCCGGGCGTGGATGGTTTTTTCATCAAACAGCAGCGACCGTTCCGCCGCGGCCTGCCCCAGGGCGTTTCTCTTTTCCGGATCGGCGTACATATCCAGCAGCATCTCCGCCAGCGCTTCCGGCGAATTCTGGCAGAACAGCCCCGACACGCCGTCCTCGATGAGGTCGGTGTTGCCGCGAATCCTCGTGCAGATAATAGGCATGCCGCTGCTCATGGCCTCCAGCAGCGCCACGGAAAGCCCCTCCCGGAAGGTCATGAATACGAACTGGTCGCAGCAACGGTAGAATTCCGGGGCGTCGGTGCGGTAGCCCAGGAAGTGGACATGATCAGAGATTCCAAGCTCGGCGGCGCTCTTTTCCAGCGACTGCCACATTTCCCCACGGCCTACAATCAGATAGTGCATATGGGCAAACTCAGGTTTGTCCTTCAGTGCCGCCATGGCTTTCAGTACGGTGATGTGGTTCTTATTGGGCGTCATTTCCGCCACGGTGAGCATCAGGAAATCCGCGTCCGTAAAGCCCAGGGACGCCCGCTTGGCCTGTCGGTCAACCTCCAAATTTCGGAACTTGCCCGTGTCAATGCCCACGCCGGGGACATATTCAACACGCTTGGCGGGAAGCCGCTTCTGCGCCCGGGCGTAATCCTCCCGGTTGATGGTGATGAGCACGTCCGTCACCGGGGCCAGCAGCCGCTCCGGTGGGTAGAACAGCAGCCAGTATTGCGCTGGCGCGCCGGTGAAGAAGTGGAAGCCGTGGGCGGTGTAAATCACCCTCGTCCCCTGCTTCCGGGCATCCAGCGCCGCCAGACGGGCAATCAGGGCGCCCACCGGGGTGTGGCAGTGGATAATGTCGAAGTGCTCCCGGTCAATGATTTCCTTGAGCATCCGGTAGGCTTTTAGATTCTTCGGTTTCCAGGGCATCCGCTCAAAGGGGATGTTGTAATAGGTATCGCAGTAAGGAATCACGCAGTCTTCCGGATTTTCGTAGTCATTCCGGGAGGCCACGGCAGTCTCCCAGCCTGCCTCCTGAAAGAGCTTCAGATAGGGAATGTGAAACTGCATGATGTGGGTCTTCACCACAGTTGCCACAAACAGAACCTTTTTCTTCATACTGTCCCGCCTCACATTGGGAAAAATGGTCACAATTTCAGTCGTATTATACATCTTTTCTTATGGAATTGCAAGAGCAAAGCGGCTGGGCTTATCAGCCCAGCCGCTGAGGATTAAATTAACACTTTTCGCTTTCTGATGCGCAGCAGCATGAAAATACCCAGCACCGCCCCCAGGGGCCAGCGGATAAACCAGGCATCCGGCAGCAGAAATACCACCGCCAGAACGCCGCAGAACACCAGAGGATACCTCGCCCACAGCCTCAGCGGGAAGGGATACTCCCCCAGCCGGACAGAATAGAGGTGGTGCAGCGTCAGCTGGAAGCAGTGGGAAGCCAGCGTAGCCACCGCCGCGCCCGCCATGCCCATGGCCCGGATGAACACGAAGTTCAGCACCAGATTCAATAGCGACGAGGAAACGGTGATCACCGCCACCGCCTTGGGCCTTTTGTGGTAATACTCAAAATTCACCGGGAAGGTGCACAGGAAGTTGACATAATACGCCGCGGTAAACAGGGGGATGACCATGGTCGCCACCCAGAATTCCTTCGGCGCGTAGACATGGTACACCTCCGGCGCCAGCAGCATGAAGCCGCAGGCCAGAATGGTAAAGACCTCCAGGAAATTCCGGGTCTTTTCCAGCATGGCCTGCCGCTGCCCGGTCTTCATCTCCTCAAAGAAATAGGCGCACCAGATGTTGTTCAGAGCCTGAAACAGGATGAACAGGAAGTTGGCAAAGCCCCAGGCGTTGCCGTAGTAGCCCACAGCGGCGGTGTTCATCAGGGCGTTCAGCATCAGGGAGTCCATCTGATTGAGAATCAGGTCGGACAGGTTGTGAAACACCGCCGGCAGAGCCAGCACCAGGCAGAATTTCCAGTATTCCCGGTGAAAATACGTCCTGCCCCGCAGCAGAATTCCCACGCAGACCGCCGTACCCACCACACCGTAGGAAAGGGAAT
>JALFXH010000038.1 GCA_022786965.1 Clostridiales bacterium | reverse complement strand
ACCATGCAGTATTTAGGCATTGAATACCAGATGAAGCATCCCCCCAAGCTGGACCCCACCTTTATCCCCTTCGGCGTCTGGCGGGAGGCCTACCTGAAGGAAGCGAAGAAACCCATCGCCATCGCCGTGGAGCGTGACCGGGGCCGGGTCTCCGTCCACCACACCTTCATCCACGGCACCCCCGACATGGCCGAGGCCGACTACCGGTATGTGGAGCGGTATGTGAAGTTCCTGCTGTGGTCCATCGGTGGCTTTAAGGTCTCCGTCTGCGGCTGCTCCGAGCTGGCAAAGAAGCTGCAGAAAGCCTACCAGCCCGGCGGTGAGCGGGAATTCGACTACGGCTTTGTGGAGCAGCTCTACGAGCAGAAGCTGGAAATTCTGGACCTACCTCTGGAAGCCTGCCCCGCTGCCAACGAGGTCTCCGAGCCTATGGGCGGCAACATGGACGGCTGCCGCATTGGCTTTGACGCCGGCGGCTCTGACCGGAAGGTGTCCGCCGTCATCGACGGCGAGTGCGTCTACTCCGAAGAGGTCATCTGGTTCCCCAAGCTGAACGAGGACCCGGATTATCACTATGGCCACATTGTGGAGGCCTTCAAGACCGCCGCTTCCAAGATGCCCCGGGTGGATGCCATCGGCGTGTCCTCCGCCGGCGACTTCATCGGCAACGAACCCCGGGTGGCTTCCCTGTTCATCAAGGTGCCCCGGGAGAAGTGGGACAAGGTCAAGACCATCTATGACCGTGCCGCCGCGGAAATCGACCCCAACGTCCCCATTCTGGTGGCCAACGACGGCGATGTGTCCGCCCTGGCCGGGGCCATGGGTCTGGGCAAGGGCAACCTGATGGGTATTGCCATGGGCACCTCCGAGGCCGTGGGCTATGTGGATGC
Source organism: Clostridiales bacterium (assembly GCA_022786965.1). Lineage (GTDB taxonomy): Bacteria > Bacillota > Clostridia > Oscillospirales > Oscillospiraceae > Faecousia. The sequence goes on along the minus strand of JALFXH010000038.1, from coordinate 2,234 downwards.
CGACCAGAATGTGCTGGGCTGGATCAACGAGCTGGCCTTCGCGCCTGTCGATCTCCAATCCGGGGCCATGCAGGATGAGTGGTCCACCGACTACGGCGTGGGCTGCAAGTATTTCTCTCAGGACGCGGTCATCAAGCTGGCTCCCGCCGCGGGCATTGACATCCCCGAGGAGCTGTCCCTGGCGGAGAAGCTGAAGTTCGTCCAGAAGCTCATGGAAGCTGACGACCCCCGGGCTGTGGCCATTTTCGAGACCATCGGCGCGTACTTTGCCTACGCCACCGTCCAGTACTCCCAGTTCTACAACATCGACTACATGATGCTCATGGGCCGGGTCATGTCCGGCAAGGGCGGCGACACCATTTTGAAGGTCTGCAACGAGATTCTGGCGGAGGAGTATCCCGAGCTGTACAAGAAGTGCGCCGTGACCCTGCCCGATGAGAAGATGCGCCGGGTTGGCCAGTCCGTAGCCGCCGCGTCCCTGCCCAAGATTCGCTGATCCCGAATGATAAACGGGACGTCCGGAGGCCGTCCCCTACGACAGATTGGCAGCACGTAGGGGGCGGCGTCCTCGACGCCCCGTAACGAAAAGAACAGAAAAGTGAGGAGATAACCATGAGATTGATTATTGCCAAGGATTACGCCGATGTGAGCCGGAAGGCCGCCAACATCATCGCCGCCCAGATCTATTTGAAGCCCGACTGCGTGCTGGGCCTGGCCACCGGCTCCAGCCCCGTGGGCACCTACAAGGAGCTGATTGCCAAGTATGAAGCCGGCGACCTGGACTTTTCCAAGGTTCGTACCGTGAATCTGGACGAATACGTTGGCCTGCCCAAAGATCACGACCAGAGCTACGCCTACTTCATGCGTCACAACCTGTTTGACCACGTGAACATCGATCTGGCCAACACCAACGTGCCCAGCGGTGTCAACGGCGACGGCGAGTGTGAGCGTTACGACAAGCTGATCGCTGATTTCGGCGGCATCGACCTGCAGCTGCTGGGTCTGGGCGTCAACGGCCACATCGGCTTCAATGAGCCCGACGACCACTTCTCCCTGGGCACCCACAAGGTGACTCTCACCGAGAGCACCCGCGATGCCAACAAGCGTTTCTTCGCCTCCATTGACGAGGTTCCCACTCACGCTTACACCATGGGCGTGCGTGACATCATGCAGGCTCAGCGCGTGCTGATGGTGGCCTCCGGCGCTAACAAGGCTCAGGCTATTAAGGACGCCTTCTTCGGTCCTGTTACTCCTCAGGTCCCCGCTTCCATCCTCCAGTACCACAAGGACTTCATCCTGGTGGCCGACGAGGAAGCCCTGTCTCTCATCTGATTTTTTCATTCCTTTCCAAAAAGGGAGCAGCCCATCGGGCTGCTCCCTTTTTGTCACCTCCAACACTCTGACAGCATAGAGTAAACCAGCAGGCGGCCAGCGCCCCTGCCACGTTTCACTTTTTGGAGGTTTTCTTTTATGGCGATATCACTCAGGATCTTTTGCAGCTGCAATACAGCCAGAACTTTCCCATCAGCGGGATGCAGGAGGCTGACATCAATCTAACCCTGCCCCCGGTTGCCCCTGCTACCGCCACTGTTTACGGCACCGTGACCGACGGCACCGATCCCATTCCCGATGCCACCGTTAAGTTATTCGATAGTAAGGGAAAACCCTACCAGCATACCCTCACTGATAAAAATGGTGAATATACTCTGGACGGTATTCCCGCTGGCACCTACACTCTGGCTGCCGTCAAGGAGGGGTATCTCCTCAGCGACGCCGCCGGCGTGGTCCTCACTGCCAGCGACACCACCCAGATCAACCTGGTATGCACCCAAGATTCTTCCCTGTCTCTGGGTGCGCTTGCCGGTGTGGTGAAAACTCTGGTAGACAAGACTGAGACTCCGCTGTCCGGCACCAAACTCTCTCTGCTCAATGCCGCCAACGAAGTGGTAGCTACCACCTATTCTGTGGATGACGGCGAATTTGCCTTCTATGATCTGGCTGACGGTTCCTACACCCTGATGGCCTCCGCTATGGGATATCTGCCTGCTGCTCCTATGGCTGTGACCATTGTTAACGGCTCCATCGCCAACGTGTTGGTGACTATGAGCGCCGATTCCCGCACTTATAACGGCACCGTCAGCGGGATTATCCGGGATCAGAACGGTAACGCAGTCGCGGGCTGCTTTGTAGGTCTTTTTCAGGTCGCGGCTGGTCAGGAGCTTCTGATTGCCACC
>JALFXH010000031.1 GCA_022786965.1 Clostridiales bacterium | reverse complement strand
GTGCCGGGCTCCACCATTTTAGTGGAACCGCCCGCACCGAAGGACAGAATGGAGCACAGCTCCGACATGATGTCCACGTTGTACCAGCACTCCCCGCCGGGGCGGCTCCAACCCACGTTTTCAAAGCTGCCGGACATATATTTCTGCCGGTACAGGTAGTAGGGCTTGTAATCGAGACTGCGCAGGGTTTCGCCCGCGTAGTCCACCATCCGGGCCACTTCCTCAGCGGTGGACAGGCCCTCCCGCTTTTCAAAGAGGTCTGCGCCCTTTTTCAGGGCCAAAGTATGTACTGTGATGTTTGCGGGATTCAGGGCGGTAACCGCGTCCAGACTTCTGCGGAAGCCGTCAAAGTCGTCCTGGGGCAGTCCGGCAATCAGATCCATATTGATGGCGGCAAAGCCCGCGTCAACCGCTTCGTGATAGGCTCTCACCACATCTGCCGCTTTGTGGGGCCGTCCGCAGGCCCGAAGTACGGAATCCTCCATGGTCTGGGGATTGATGCTCATGCGGTCTGCGCCGTGCTCCCGGATGGCCCGGAGCTTTTCAAAGTCCAGGGTGTCCGGCCGGCCCCCTTCCACGGTGAACTCAATGCAGCGGCTGAAATCAAAGGAGGAACGCAGGGTGTCCAGCAGCCGGATCATCTGGTGGGTGGACAGGGTGGTGGGGGTGCCGCCGCCGATGTACAGGGTGCGAAGGTGCTTGCCGCTTTTGCGCATCAACTCCGCCGTGAACCGGATTTCCTGCTCCAAAGCGGCTAAGTAAGGCTCTAAAAGTTCGGTTTTCTTCCCAATGGTGCGGCTGACGAAGCTGCAGTAGGTGCAGCGGGTGGGGCAGAAGGGGATGCCTACATAGACGGAAATGTCCTCCGGCTCCATCTGCTTCACGGCGTTCACCGTGGACGCAGAACAGTCTACCGACAGCTTCCGGCGGGCTTCCGTGACGTAGTATACGTCCTTCATGAGTTTTTCGGCGGATTTGGGCGTGCCGCCCTCCAGAAGGTGCTTGGTGGTGATTTTGGTGGGCCGAACTCCTGCCAGCGCGCCCCATGCAGGGGCCTTTGGCAGCAGGGGAAGAGCGGCCAGGTAATAGCTCTGCTGCAAAATCCGGCGGCGCAGCCGCACCGTCTCTTCCGATGCTTTCAGGCGGCGGGAAGCGGTGACGGTCCTGCCGTTCAGGGTGATTCTCGCGGTGGCGGTGAGGTAGGTTCCTCCCCGGTGCAGGGCGGATTCCGCCTGCCCCGCCGGGTTATCCGGGAACAGCGCCATTTGCAGCTGCTCCACGGCGTAACGGTCCTCATGACCGATGAGTGTCAAATTCATAGAGATTCCTCATATTGCCCGTAGGGGGCGGCGTCCCCGCCGCCCCGGCGGCAGAGTGTTCCTTTTTGCATTGGGCTTCGGCGAATTCGCAGAGAGGACCTGCCGGGGCGTCGAGGACGCCGCCCCCTACGGTGAAACGCGGGAGTTAGTGCAGATAGGGATTAAACTTCTTTTCGCTTGCCAGCATGGTGGATTCTCCGTGACCGGGGAGCACCCACAGGTTGGCTTCAATCCCCGCCAGCCGCTTTAGTGACGCCTGCATCTGCGCCCAGCTGCCGCCGGGAAGATCGGTGCGTCCGCAGGAACCTGCAAACAGGGTATCGCCGGAGAACAGGGTGTCCTCCACCAGCAGGCACACGGAGCCGGGCGTGTGGCCCGGGGTTTGCAGGACGGTGATATCCAGCCCCGCAAGGTGCAGCCGGGTGGCCTCGGCATAGGTCTGGGTGTAGTACAGCTTCCCGGCAGTGAGATTCATGGGAAGCGTCAGATCCTCGGCGCAGAGGTAAACCTGACAGCCGGTGTCCGCCGCCAGATCCCGGACGGCACCCACATGGTCAAAATGTCCGTGGGTCAGCAGGATGGCCTCCAGGGTCAGCCCCAGCCCACTGAGCTTGTCCAGAATGGTATCGGCCTCATAGCCGGGGTCAATCACACAGCAGAAGGGACTTTTTTCGTCGTGGATGATGTAGCAATTGGTTTGATAAGCCCCCAGGGTCAGAGCGTGAACCTTTAACATAGAATCCCTCCAAAGGATGGGTGTGTCATCCTGAGCGGAGCGCGAAGCGCGCAGTCGAAGGATCTTTCCGTTTCCAATACAGTGATAGATCCTTCGACTCGCTTCGCTCGCTCAGGATGACAAAAGGACGGAGTTTATCTTCTCGGGGTGTCCATCAGCTGGTCGGTGTCCAGAATCAGGGTTACAGGGCCGTCGTTGATGGATTCCACCTTCATGTCCGCGCCGAACCGTCCGTGCTGGGGCGGATAGCCCAACTCAGCGCAGTCCGACAGGAATTTTTCGTACAAAGCGCTACCCAGCTCCGGATTCGCGGCGTCGGTGAAGCTGGGGCGGCGGCCCTTGCGGCAATTGCCGTATAGGGTGAACTGGCTGACAACCAGCACCTCGCCCTTCACGGCGTCCAGTCCCAGATTCATTTTTCCGTTTTCGTCCTCAAAAATCCGCAGTCCCAGGGCCTTTTCCGCCAGATACCGGCATTCTTTTTCCGTATCGTTGGGGCCGACCCCCAGCAGGATCAGAAAACCCTGCCCGATTTTTCCCACCACCTGGCCGTCAATGGCGACGGAGGCGGATTTTACTCTTGTGAGTACAGCACGCATGATTTATTCCTCGTCTTCTGTTTCTTCTTCGTCCCCACCGGCATCGGCGGATACGGTGGTGCCGTTTCCGGAGTTGTTGCCGTTGTTGCTGCCGATGGACACGTTCTTCCTGGGGCTGAGAGCGATTCCGGTAACAACACCAGCAAGGGCGCAGACGGTCAGCCCCAGTACCAGCTCCCGCTGATTCACGATGATTCTGCGGTCAAGAGATTTCCAGAAGTCTTTGATTTTTTCTGTCATATTGTTCTCCTTAATTCTGTCCCCGGCGGGAATTGGTGACATCCCGGATGGAAAGCAGCTTCTTGCGGATGGAATCCAGTTCCGCCACGTTCTTGACCTCGAAGCGGATGATGATGGTGCTGCGGTTGCCGGGCAGATCCTTGGCGTTCAGCTCCTTGACCCGGACCCGGGAGGTGGACATGACCGTAGCCACATCCAGCACCAGACCGTCTCTCGTGATGCAGTCCAGCTCCAGGGTGGTCTCGAAGGGCTGCTCCTCCTGGGTGGCCCAGCGCACCCGCACCCAGCGGGCGGCCTGACGGGGGTCGTCCCGGCAGGCGGCGTTGGGGCAGTCGGCCCGGTGGATGCTGACGCCAAAGCCCTTGGTGATGAAGCCCACAATGGCGTCGCCGGGCACGGGGGTGCAGCACTTGGCGAATTTGATCATGCAGGATTCGATGTCCTCCACGATGACGCCGTTGACCGCATGGCGGTTCACGAGATCCGCTTCGCTGTCGGGACGGACCCGCAGGGGACTGGCGGGGAGCTTTTCATTTGCCTGAGCCTTGATGGCCTTGTTGATATCGTCCCGGATGCGGCCCACAGCCTTGGTGGCGGTGAGGCCGCCGTAGCCGATGGCGGCGTACATATCGTCCCAGATGTCGAAGGACAGCTTTTTCAGCAAGTGCTCTTCCAGCTCCGGATCGGTCAGGGCGGTGAGCGGCAGTCCCACCCGCTTCATTTCGGCTTCGAAGGAGGCCCGGCCATGGATGATGTTCTCCTCCCGCTTTTCCTTTTTGAACCACTGCTTGATCTTGGTGCGGGCCTGATTGGATTTGCAGATGGTCAGCCAGTCCCGGCTGGGGCCCTTGGCGGATTTGGAGGTCAGTACCTCCACGATGTCGCCGTTGCGCAGCTTGGTGTCGATATTGGCGATGCGGTTGTTGACTTTTGCGCCGATCATGGCGTTGCCCACGCCGGAGTGGATGGCATAGGCAAAGTCGATGGGGGTGGAGCCGGCGGGCAGGGAGACGATGCGGCCCTTGGGGGTGTAGACGAAGACCTCGTCGTCGAACATATCGATCTTCATGTCCTGGACGAATTCCTCGGCATCGGAATCCTGCTGGGTCTCCAGAAGCCGGCGGACCCATTCAAAGTCCTTTTCCGTGCCGGCGCCGGTGCCCTGCTTGTACTTCCAGTGGGCGGCGATGCCGTATTCGGCAGTTTCGTGCATCTCCCATGTCCGAATCTGCACCTCAAAGGGGATACCCTGGGAGCCGATGACGGTGGTGTGCAGGGACTGATACATATTGGGCTTGGGGGTGGAGATGTAGTCCTTGAACCGTCCGGGCACCAGATTGAATAGGTCGTGGACATGGCCCAGCACGTTGTAGCAGTCGGGAATGGAGTCCACAATGACCCGGAAGGCGTAGATATCGTACAGCTCGTCCATGGTCTTGCCCTGGGACTGCATCTTGCGGTAGATGGAGTAGACGTGCTTGATGCGGCCGTAGGTCTTGTTGTGGATGCCCACGGAAGACAGCCGCTGGGTGATCTTCTCCTGAATGGTGCGCATGAACACCTCGTCCTGCTCCTTGTGGGCGTTCAGGTAATCCGTGATTTCATTGTAGGAATCCGGCACCAGATACCGAAGGGCGATATCCTCCAGCTCCCACTTAATGCGCTGCATACCAAGCCGGTGAGCCAGGGGCGCGTAGATATCCATGGTTTCCCGGCACTTTTTGATCTGCTTTTCCGGGGTCTGGTACTGCATGGTGCGCATATTGTGGAGCCGGTCTGCGATTTTGATGAGCACCACCCGGATGTCCTTGGACATGGCCATGAACATCTTGCGCAGGTTCTCCATCTGCTCCTGCTCGGAGGTGGAGAAATTGGCCCGGGTCAGCTTGGTGACGCCCTCCACCAGCTCCGCCACGGTGGAGCCGAAGAGCTTCTCAATGTCCTCGTGGGACGCGTCGGTGTCCTCGATGCAGTCGTGGAGCAGCGCGCCCAGTACGGCGTCCTGATCCAGACCCATTTCCGCTACAATTTGGGCTACAGCCAGCGGATGAATGATGTAAGGGGAGCCGTCCTTGCGCTTCTGCACCTTGTGCTTTTCGTTGGCATAGCTAACCGCCTGGTCAATGAGCCGCATATCCGCGCCGGGCATATGCTTCATGATAGCGGCCTGCATGGCGGCATAGTGTTCTTCGAAGGTTTCCATTTTCTTTTCAGCTCTCTTTCGCGCGCAGCAGGCGCTGCATGGTTTGGCTGGTGGTCAGGTCAGCCTTTTCGGTTCCGGGGGTCAGCCGGATGGTGATGAATTTATGAAGCCGGGTGATCTCCAGCAGCCCCACGTCCCGGAAAATATCCAGACAGATGCTCAGCTGTCCCAGGCTCATGGGTTTTCCGGTCCACCGGACAATTTTGCGGCACAGGCACAGGGGAGATTCCTGAATCTCCGTACCCACAGAAGCCAGATACCGCCACACCGTTGCCAGCATGGCCCGGTCAGGAAGCAGGGCGGCAGCCTCTCTGGGGAGCTTCTGCCCCTGCTGAAGGTCGTGATAGAGGGAGGTTTCGGGGGAGCACTCCGCCCGGCAGCTGGGCCGGATGTCCAGAACGTTCATCTGCACGGTGCGCTCGCCCCGGTAGTCGTTTACCTGGGGATTGAAGGCCACGTCCACCACATCGCCGGCGGCGATGGAGGCGGTCTGAGGGGTGGCGGAGAAATAGATGGCGTTGAAGGTGTGCCGTCCGCTGCGCAGCCGCAGGCGCATATGCCGTCCGCCGCCCACCATGGTGATGCGCTCAATGGTGAGGCTATTCATGGCGAGAACGGGCTTGGGACAGCCGTTGCCGCAGGGCTCCAGCACCCGCAGGGAATCGATGCCCGAAATGGTCAGCAGCTCCGGCGGAATCGCGCAGTCAATGTCCAAGCTGGTGCGGGGAACATCGTCCTGATAGTAACGCGCGGCCAGAGCGCAGACCTGTTTGCGGAATTCGGGAATATTCTCCCGGCTGATGGTAAAGCCCGCCGCCAGCTCGTGGCCGCCGTAGCTTTCCAGCAGCGGAGACAGGGCGGTGAGGGAGGCGAAGAGGTTGAAGCCCCCGTGGCTGCGGGAGCTGGCCTTGCCGTGGTCGCCGTCCAGACAGATGAGGAAGGCGGGACAGGCGTATTCCTCGGCGATGCGGCTGGCAACGATGCCCACCACGCCCTGATGCCAGCTTTCGTCCGCCAGAACGATGGCCTCCGGGGGCTTTCCTCCGGGCAGCATGGCCACGGCCTGCTGATAGATTTCCGATTCTACCGCCTGCCGCTGCCGGTTCAGGGCGCACAAGGCCTTGGCGACCTCCGAGGCCCGCTGGGGGTCGTCGGTAAGGAAAAGCTCCAGCGCCAGATCGATTTGCCCCATCCGTCCCGACGCGTTGATGCGGGGAGCCAGCATGAAGCCAATGGAGGAGGAGCTGACGGTTTTCGGGTCACAGCCGCACTCGGCCATCAGGGCGGCGATGCCGGGACGGCGGGTGTGGGACAGGGACTCCAGTCCCCGGGCGGCGAAGACCCGGTTTTCGCCCTGTAATGGCATGACATCCGCCACAGTGCCAAGGCACACCATATCGGCGTATTCGTCCAATACGGCCTCCTGATCGCCGCAGAGAGCGGCGGCCAGCTTAAAGGCGATGCCCACGCCGGAGAGGTTCTTGTGGGGGTAGCCGCCGTCGGGCCGGTGGGGGTCCACCACGGCTACAGCCTGGGGCAGGGTGTCCTTGCATTCGTGATGGTCGGTGATGACCAGCTCCATGCCCAGCTCCCGGCACAGCTGAGCTTCCTGAACGGCGGTGATGCCGCAGTCTACGGTGACGATGAGCTTGACCCCTTCCTCATGCAGCTGGTGCAGGGCGATGGCGTTGAGACCGTAGCCCTCCTCCAGCCGGCCGGGAATGTAGCTGACGCAGCTTGCGCCATGGCTGCGCAGAAAGTCCGTCAGAAGACAGGTGGCGGTGATGCCGTCCACGTCATAGTCGCCGAAAACGGCAATTTTTTCGCCGTTTTCAATGGCCATCCCCACCCGTCCGGCGGCAAGGGCCATATCTGTCATGAGAAACGGGTCCAGCAGGGGGGCGTTGCAGTCCAGATACTTTTTCGCCTGGCTGCCGTTTTCAATTCCCCGGCAGGCCAGCACCATGGCAGACAGCGGGGCATAGCCCGCCCCAACCAGCGCGTTTACGGCCCCCATATCCGGCTGGTTCATATTCCAAATTCCGTATTTCACTTTAGCACACATCCAGTAACAAGCTTTTTCCCTATATTATAGCAAAAAGAAGTGGAATGCACAATAGGAAGATGGATTTTTCTTTTGGTCCGCAGGGCGGACGGCCAATGTGTTACGAACTCTGGCAGTCATCCTACATCCTTAGGGCCCCTCGACCGGCAGTCTGTTCCCAATGCGGCGCCAGTAGGGGAGGGTCATTGACCCTCCCTTCCGCGAAGCGGCGTTTCTCCTGAGCGGCTGACGCCGAAGGGCGGGTCAGTGACCCGCCCCTACGGTTTGGATAACATACACGAAACAGGCAATTCCAATTTACCGTTTCTGTCAAATTCGCCCGGTATCCTCCCGGCGCAGCTGCAAGGCGGCCACGGTGAGCAGGGGAGCCAGGATCATGCCGCCAACGCCCCAGAGCCGGTAGCCGATATACAGCGCCATCAGCGTCACCAGCGGGTCCAGGCCCAGATGCTTGCCCAACAGCTTTGGCTCCAGCATGGAGCGGGTCAGGGCGGCGGTGATGTAGATGCCGAGAATGCCCAGCGCCCGGGGCGTGTCCCCCTGCAAAAAGCACACGACGCTCCAGGGCACCAGCACGGTGCCGGTGCCGAGAATAGGCAGGGCATCCACCAGCGCTACCAGCGCCGCCCAGAGAAGGCTGCTGGGAATCCGCAGCAGCGTCAGCCCCGCCGCCAGGATGCAGAAGGTCAGACTCATAAGCTTGCACTGGGCCAGCAGCCATTTTCCCAGCACCCCGCGCATCCGGCGGGCGGAATCCAGCATGGCCCGCAGCTGCTTGCCGGGAATCCGCCGGCGGAACCACTGCTGAATCCGGGGCAGCTTGGCGGAAATGAGAAAAGCGGACAAAATGGCGGTGCCCAGCCCCAGGGCGCTGTCCGGCACATGGCTGAGCATACTCCCCGCCAGACCCAGCAGCCAGGCGGTTAGCTTTCCAAGCAGGCTGCCGCTGTCGGCCAGCAGGGTGCGGACATTGTCTTCCAGCAGCGGGCGGATACCCTGGGGAGCGTGGGAGGCCAGCTCGAGAAGCCGGGTCTGCACCAGCGCCAGACCCGAACGGGCGGTTTCTTCCAGATCCGGCAAAATACCCGCCAGAGCTTTCAGCTGCCGCAGAGCAAAGGCGCAGAGTGTCAGCAGGAGAAGAGCCAGAAAGCAGAAGGCCATGCTGACGCCGATGGCGGTGCACATCGTCCGGGGCATATGCGCCCTTCGGTTCAGAAACCGCACCATGGGCTCCGCCGCCAGCGCCAGCGCGGCGCCCAGCAGGAAGGGAGACACCAGCGGCAGCAGAAATTTGCCGGTCAGCCAGACGGCGGCAAAGATGGCCAGCGCGGAAAACAGAGTCTGGCGTGGGGAACCCATAGGCGAATGCTCCTTTCGTGGCAGATAGGGGTTGCATTTTCTAAAAAGTATGCTACAATACATTAACGGAGAACAAATGTTGTTCCGTTGCGCACAAAAGCGAATAATTCAGGAGGTAGGACATGTCAACCAAACCCAAATACTATATAGTGGAAGCGTCCGCGCTGCCGGAGGTATTTCTGAAGGTGGCGGAGGCCAAGCGGCTGCTTTCCACGGGCGAGGCGGCAACCGTCAACGAGGCGACCCGCATGACCGACATCAGCCGCAGTGCCTTCTATAAATACCGCGATGCCGTTCTGCCCTTTCAGAATATGATGACCGGGCGGATCATTACCTTCCAGCTGCTGCTCCATGACGAGCCGGGACTGCTGTCCCAGATTCTGGGGGTGTTCGCGGCGGCCAGGGCCAATATCATCACCATCAACTCCATCGTGCCCACCAACGGCACGGCGGTGGTCACCATCTCCGCGGAGACCATGGATCTGACCATATCTCTGGAGGAACTGCTACAGCAGCTCTCTGCCACCCACGGCGTGGTGAAGGCGGAAGTATTGGCGGGTTGAGGAAGCGTCAGCAGGGGAGGGCCATTGGCCCTCCCGCTTTTTTAGGCCTTAAAAATCCAGGGAAATGATTGGCCATCCAAAAACGTAGTAAAGGAGAATTTATCTGAGCAGTATGTCATCCTGAGCGAGCGGAAGCGAGTCGAAGAATCATCGTACTATCGATTATGCAGTAGATCAGATCGGTGCCAGGATCCCTCGACTTCGCTCGGGATGACACGGTTTTCTTAGTCAGCTAAAGAACCATTAATGATATAATCAGATTTCAGCCTTATCCGTTCTTCGTCACATTCTGCGCCCAACTGACATAGGATGTGCCGGGAGGGATGGCAATGCTATATGTGCAGAAATACGGAGGAACGTCCCTTGCGGACCCGGAGCGCATCCGTACCGCCGCCCGGCGGTCAGCGGAGCTGGCCCGGCAGGGACATGGGGTGGTTGTGGTGGTCTCCGCCCAGGGGGACACCACGGACGAGATGATCGAAAAGGCGGCCCAGATCAACAAACGCCGGGCCATCCGGGAGATGGATGCCTACCTCGCCGCGGGGGAGCAGATGTCCGCGGGGCTTATGGCCATGGCCATCGGCGCCCTGGGCTGCCCGGCGGTGAGTCTGACGGGCTGGCAGGCGGGAATCCATACCGACGGCAACCACGGCAGCGCCCGGATTCTGCAGGTGGACACCACCCGGATCCGCCGGGAGCTGGGGCTGGGGAAAATTGTGGTGGTGGCGGGCTTTCAGGGCGTTGACCCTGAAGGGGATATCACCACCCTGGGCCGGGGCGGCTCGGATACCACGGCGGTGGCCCTGGCGGCTTGGCTGAAGGCAGATATCTGCCAGATTTTCACGGACGTGGACGGTGTGTACGACCGGGACCCGAGGCTGTTCCCCGACGCCCGCCGGTTCCGGCAGATTCGCTACGGCACCATGATGGCGCTGGTGGAAAACGGAGCCCAGGTGCTCCATGACCGCAGCGTGGAGTTGGCCCGGGAGCACGGAATCCGGCTGGAAGTGCTGTCGGCCTTCACCGGGGAACCGGGAACCATTGTGGGGGAGCTGGAATCATTCTAACCGGATTGGGCATAAGATATTCCCTCAAATTATATACTGTAGGGCGGGGTCATGACCCCGCCGACCCGGTTTCGATTATCCGCAACCCTCGATGAGTGATGATCGGCCAGCTATCATCCAAGCAATCCACATTGAACGAATGCTTGACCTGTGTCCAACGTGATCGGCGGGGTCATGACCCCGCCCTACGAAGTTTCATCAAAAGATACTTGACAATTTAGAAAACCTGTGCTAAAATGCTCGGGTAATAAAGAAGGCTGAACATCCGCCTCACCGTAAGCTGGTGCGAAACGGTTTATATTCCTCTTCCCTTTGGGGAAAATGCGGGAATTGCGCGGATGCTTTGGCATCCGCTTTTTGCTGTTTATTTGGAGGTGCTTACCATCGCAAAGTTAGATCATCAGCTCAATGAGGAGATTCGGGACAAAGAGGTTCGTCTCATCGGAGCCGACGGCGCCCAGCTGGGCATCGTGTCCTCCGCCGAGGCTAACGCCATGGCAGAGGAACAGGGCCTGGACCTGGTGAAGATCTCTCCCAACGCGGTCCCTCCCGTCTGCAAGATTATGGACTATTCCAAATTCTGCTACGATCAGAAGAAGCGGGAGAAGGATGCCAAAAAGAATCAGCGGGTTGTGGAGATCAAGGAAATCCGCATGAGCCCCAGCATCGACACCAATGACCTGAACACCAAGGTCAAGTCCGCCCAGAAGTTCCTGGCAGACGGCAACCGGGTGAAGGTCAGCGTCCGCTTCCGCGGCCGTGAGATGGCGCATACCAACATTGGTGAGAAGCTACTCCTGGATTTTGCCGCCAGCTGTGCTGAGATCGCCAACATGGAAAAAAGCCCCAAGCTGGAAGGCCGCTTCATGGCGATCTTCCTGACCCCCAAAAAATAACAAGTAAGTTATTTCATACCAAAGATAACGGAAGGAGAACCACCTATGCCCAAGCTGAAGACCCATAGCGGCGCTAAGAAGAGATTCAACCTGACCGCCAGCGGTAAGGTTAAGAGAGCCCGCGCTTTCAAGAGCCACATCCTGACCAAGAAGACCACCAAGCGTACCCGCCATCTGCGCGCGACCGCTTACGCTGACCAGACCAACGTCAGCGCCATCAAGGAAATGATTCCTTACAAGTAAGGCAGAAGGAGGATACGACAAATGGCAAGAGTTAAAGGCGCGATGATGACGCGCAAGAGAAGAAACGCAACCCTGAAGCTGGCCAAGGGCTACTGGGGTTCCAAGTCCAAGCACTTCAAGATGGCCAAGCAGCAGGTCATGAAGTCCGGCAATTACGCTTTCAAGGGCCGCAAGCAGAAGAAGCGTGATTTCCGCCGCCTGTGGATCGCCCGTATCAGCGCTTCCGTCGCTCCCTACGGCATGAACTACTCCACCTTCATGAACGGCGTCAAGAAGGCCGGCATCGAGATGAACCGCAAGAGCCTGTCCGAGATGGCCATTCAGGACTCCGCCGCCTTCGCTGCGGTTGTGGAGAAGGCCAAGGCCGCTCTGAACTAAGTTCACAAACTAAGACCCTGCTGAAGTTTTTTCGGCAGGGTCTTTTTCCGCCATTGGCTTTCTGTAGGGCGGGGGCTTGCCCCCGCTGCATTCGGTACAAGGATGGAAAACGTTGGCGGGGGCAAGCCCCCGCCCTACAAGACTTCTATGTAAGGTGGATGGGTGTGTGAATCTGAAATGTGTGGCAACACGGGAAGGGCGGCTGTCGTCCTTCCTGCTGGGGGAGCTGAAAATGTCCACAGGCCTCATGAACAAGCTGAAATGGGGCGATTCCCTCCGGGTGAATGGGACACCCCAACGGACGAATTATCCGGTTCAGCCCGGGGATGTGATTACGGTTATGTTGGAGGATGAGACCCCGGAATACCCGGCAGAGGATGGGGAGCTGTCGATTTTCTATGAGGATGAGGCAATTCTGGCGGTGGACAAGCCCGCCGGAATGCTGATTCACCCCTCCCGGGCCAGAAATACGGGAACGCTGGCAAATTATGTTGCCGGTTACTACCGGAAAACCGGCTTAAGTTGCGCCTTTCACCCCATGACCCGGCTGGATCGGGACACCTTCGGCATCGTGCTTCTGGCGAAAAACGCCCATGTCCACAGCCTTTTGCAGAGCTGCGGCGTGAAGAAAACCTATCACGCGCTGGTGTACGGCGGGCCCACAGAGGACAGCGGCACCATCGATGCCCCCATCGCCCGTCGGCCGCTGCCAAGTCTTTTGCGTTATGTCAACCCAGAGGGAAAACCCTCGGTGACGCAGTGGCAGGTGCTGGAACGGGATGGAAAGTTATGTAAACTAGCCTTGCGCCCCATCACCGGCAGAACCCACCAGCTACGGGTGCACTGCGCCTACATGGGCTTTCCCATTCTGGGGGACCCCCAGTACGGCAGCCCGGAGTCTCAGGCGTATTCCGCCGAACTGGGGCTGACCCATCAGATGCTGTGCGCGAAACGATTGGAGCTTTCGCACCCGCTTACGGGAGAATTCATGACGTTGGAATCCAAAATGGACGTATATACGCGGAAAGGAGCCATTTAATGGGTATTTATGTATGGGGTACGGGCTGCGGGGCCTCGGAGCTGATGGATCGGGGCCTTGCCCCGGAACGGATTGCCGCGTTTGTGGAAAGCCGTCCCGATTCCGCGGTGCTTCTGGGAAGACCTGTGCTGCCCCCGGAGGCGGTTCCTGTCTCGCAATGCGATTTGATGATTGTGACCACCCGCCAGGTGGAACCCATCGCCGAAAAATGCGCCGATCTGGGCATACCGGCGGAGCGGTGCCTGTACCTGAAAAACAGTGTCTCTCTTTCGGATAGAAACGCCAATTCCCGCGACACCGCATATCAGATTCTGGGGGAAGAGCTGGCGGAAAAGCTGCTGACCCGTCATCATATTATCCCCACTCCGAACCAGCTCCGGGACACCCGGCTCACCGGACAGGAGCGGGAAAATGATTATGTCCGCACGGGAACCCTGGAGCTGCTGTGCCGCCGCTTGGACGGCGTACCCGGCGCGGCGGCGGAGCTGGGAGTCTATCGGGGGCAGTTTGCCCGGTGCGTCAATCGGCTCCTTCCTGACCGGACCCTCTACCTCTTTGACAGCTTTCAGGGCTTTGACCGGGCCGCCGGGGCAGGGGAGGCCATCCAGGCCGCCCATGAAAAGACCTCCGCGGAGCAGGTTCTGGCGGTGATGCCCAACCCGGAGCGGGTGGTGCTGAAGCCCGGCTTTTTCCCGGAATCCCTGGAGGGTCTGGAGGAGACCTTTTGCTTTGTGTCCCTGGATGTGGACTTTGAACCGGCCACACTGGCGGGGCTGCGGTATTTCTGGCCCCGGCTGTCCTCCGGCGGATATCTCATGCTCCACGACTGGGGAAATCCCGGCCTGCCCGGTCCGGCGACGGCTCTGAAACGGTATCAGGCGGAGCTGGGCAGGCGGCTTCCCGCCGTGCCAATTCCTGATTTGAACGGGACTCTGGTGCTCTGTAAGATATAATTTGCTGAAATATGTGAATATTTTGTGACGGTGATTGTGCAGTTTTAACAATCGCCGTCGCTTTTTTTCTGCGACTTGTTTTTGAATACAAGTTGTAAAAGCGGAACGGATTAAGCTACAATAGAGTCGTAGAGGGGAACCCTCTGATTTTTACGAGGACCGAAGGTGGTTGGCATGGACAGCGAAATTTTCGAGATTTCCGCGAAGGAAGTCACCGTGGAGGTGGTGGACGCGGTTACCGGCAAGGTTTACCGGCGGACACTGCCCATCGATTATTACGAAAACGCCAACGGCCTTGTGCTCCGGGGGGAGAATCTGGACGGCAGTGTATCCCAGCTGGTGTTCTACTCCGCCCGGGGAATGCAGCGGATGCAGGATCTCACCGGCAAAGGCCCGGACGAGGACCCCTGCGGTTCCCACAAGAAAAAGTAAGTTATTTCACAAATTATAAGGAGGAATGGCACTATGGTCAGAAAAACGTTTGTCATTAACGGCGTCACCCGGAATATTCTGGTGGACGAGAACGAGACGCTGGCGACCTTCCTGCGGGAGCGCCTGCTGCTCACCGGCTGTAAGATCGGCTGCGGCGAGGGCCACTGTGGCGCCTGTAACGTCATCGTAAACGGCAAGGTCACCCGCTCCTGCCTGACGAAGCTGGGCAAGATCAAGGACGGCGCGGAGATCACCACCATCGAGGGCATCGGCACCCTGTCCGACCTGCATCCCCTGCAGGTGGCATGGATGGCCCACGGCTGCGCACAGTGCGGCTTCTGCTCTCCCGGCTTCATCATGACCTCCAAGGTTCTGCTGGACAACAACCCCTCTCCCACCCGTGAGGAAGTCCGTGACTGGTTCCAGAAGAACCGGAACCTGTGCCGCTGCACCGGTTATAAGCCTCTCGTTGACGCTGTTATGGACGCCGCCCGTGTTATGCGTGGCGAGATCACCAAGGAAGACCTGATCTTCAAGCCCACCGGCGACTCCATCGTGGGCACCAAGTACATCCGTCCTTCCGCCGCTCAGAAGGTCACCGGTACCTGGGACTTCGGCGCGGACGACGCTCTGAAGATGCCCGAGGGCACCCTGCGTCTGGCTCTGGTTCAGGCCAAGGTCAGCCACGCTCTGATTAAGGGCATTGATACCTCCGAGGCCGAGAAGATGCCCGGCGTTGAGAAGATTATCACTGCCAAGGACATCGTGGCCGCCGGCGGCAAGAACCGCATCAACGGTCTGGTCATGCTGCCGCTGAACAACAAGTGCGACGGCTGGGATCGTCCTGTCCTGTGTGACGAGAAGATCTTCCAGTTCGGCGACGCCATCGCCATCGTTGCCGCCGACACCGAGGCTCACGCCCGTGCCGCCGCCGACGCCGTGAAGGTGGACATCGAAGAGCTGCCCGCCTACATGAACGCCATGGACGCCATCGCCGAGGACGCTATTGAAATCCATCCCGGCACCCCCAACGCTTACTACGAGACCAACTGTATCAAGGGTCCCGACTTCGACTTTGACTCCGCTCCCAACGTGGTGGAAATCGAGTCCTACTGCTCCCGTCAGCCCCACCTGCATCTGGAGCCTGACTGCGGCTACGCCTACATCGATGAGGACGGCATGGTCACCGTGCACTCTAAGTCCATCGGTATCCACCTGCACATGCCCATGATCGCCGACGGCATCGGCGTTCCCATGGAGAAGCTGCGCATCGTCCAGAACCACGCCGGCGGTACCTTCGGCTACAAGTTCTCTCCCACCAATGAGGCCATTCTGGGCGCGGCTGCCAAGATTCTCGGCAAGCCCGTGTCTCTGGTCTTCAACCAGTTCCAGAACATCACCTACACCGGCAAGCGCAGCCCCGCCTTCATGCACATCAAGCTGGCGGCTGACGAGAACGGTAAGCTGCTGGGCCTGTGGGGCGACAACTACGTTGACCATGGTCCTTATTCCGAGTTCGGCGACCTGCTGACTCATCGTCTGAGCCAGTTTGTGGGCGCAGGCTACGACATCCCCACCATCCGCAACAAGTCCCAGACCGTCTTTACCAACCACGCATGGGGCTCTGCCTTCCGTGCCTACGGCTCTCCCCAGTCCTTCATGGGCTCCGAAATCGCCATCGACGTGCTGGCTGCCAAGATGGGTATGGATCCCTTCGACATCCGCGAGCTGAACTGCTACAAGGAGTCCGCTCAGTCCACCATCCCCACCGGCTACAAGCCCGATGTGTACTGCCTGGAAGAGATGTACAAGAAGGCCCGTCCCCTGTACGAGGCCGGCAAGAAGCGGGTTGCTGAGAAGAATGCCGCCTCTGATGGCCGCTACAAGTACGGCATCGGCGTTGCCTCCGGTGTGTACGGCTGTGGTCTGGACGGCGTGGACGCCTCTCAGGCTTATGCTGAACTGAACCCCGACGGCACTGTCACCATGTACACCTCCTGGGAGGATCACGGTCAGGGCGCTGACATGGGCACTCTGGTTTCCGCCCATGAGACTCTGCGTCAGGCCGGTATTAAGCCCGAGCAGATCCGTCTGGTGATGAACGATACCAAGTTCACCCCCAACTCCGGCCCCGCCGGCGGCTCCCGCTCTCAGGTCATGTCCGGCAACGCCTGCCGTCTGGCCGCCGAGAACCTGCTGGCCGCCATGCGCAAGGAGGACGGCACCTACCGTACCTACGATGAGATGGTAGCTGACGGCATTGACACCAAGGTCCAGGGTCAGTGGGTTGCCACCTACTGCGCCGATCATCCCGTGGATCAGGCTACCGCACAGGGCGATCCCTTCTCCGTCTATATGTACACCCTGTTCCTGCCTGAGGTCTGCGTGGACACCAAGACCGGCAAGGTCACCGTTGAGAAGTTCACCTGCGTGGCTGACGTGGGCACCATCATGAATCAGCTGCTGGTGGACGGCAACTTCTACGGCGGTCTGGCACAGGGCATCGGCCTGGCCCTTAGCGAGGACTTCGACGATCTGACCAAGCACACCAGCCTGAAGGGCTGCGGCATTCCTTACCCCAAGGATGTTCCCGATGACATCGAGCTGCACTATGTGCAGACCTACCGCCCCGAAGGCCCCTACGGCGCTGCCGGCTGCGGCGAGGCTCCTCTGGACGCCCCGCACCCCGCTATCCTGAACGCCATCTACAACGCCACCGGCGCACGGATCACCCGTATCCCCGCTCTGCCTGAGGTCGTTCTGGCGGCTCTGAAGGATCTGGAAAAGTAATTCTCAATATGTTATAATGGAGAGGCGGGCAACCGCCTCTCCATTGCTGATTTGGAAGGGATGTGACATCTTTGATCATTGAAGAACGGGCCTCCACCCATGTGTACCGTCAGAAGCGGATGTTCACCAAGGAGGAGCTGGAAGCCATCGAGCACCTGTGCGTCCATGAGCAGCCCCCCTACTGCAACGCCGCCTGTCCTCTGAAGCTGGACACCAAGGCCATGGTGGCGGCCATTGCCGAGGGGGATTTTGACCGGGCGCTGGCGCTGTATGAAAAGGTTACGCCCTTCCCGCACATTCTGTGCGCTGCCTGTGAAGCGCCCTGTGAAGGAAAATGCAAACTGAGAGAGCTTGGGGAGGGTGTTTCCATCCGGGAACTGGAGGCCGCCGCCCTGCGGTTCGGCACACCACCCAAAAAACGGGGGCTTCTGCGGAAGAAGAACAAAAAAGCCGCCGTTTTCGGCGGGGATTTGTTCAGTTTATTCCTTGCCGGAGAACTGTGCCGGAAGATGTACCCGGTGATGGTTTACTGCCGGGAGGATAGCTATGAGGCCTTTGTGCGTGCCTGTGCCCCCAATCTGAGCGAGGAGATACTGTCGGCTTCCGCGCAGGCCTTATCGAAAATGGACATTTCCTTTGTCTGGAATACAGACCCGGTAGTTGCCTTTGAAGAAAATGCCCCGAAATTTGACCTGCTCTGCGCCGCTTATGATACAGCCCGGAGTTTGTTTCCGGAACTGAACGTTGACGAAGCGGTGATGGTCTGTCGGGAACACAAACTGATCACCGGCAGAACCGGGGGCGTGCTGGGCGCGGCCCTCGGCGCGAAAAAAGCCGCCCTGTCCGCGGACAGGCTGGCGCAAAACCTGGACCCTGCCAACACCCGCGGGGAAGAGGGCAGCGTGGGAACCCGGCTGTATACTTCCTTGGAAGGGGTGTCCCCCTCCAAACGGATTCCCTGCACAGACCGGGAGAGGGCCATTGCGGAAGCCAGCCGTTGCATCCAGTGCCGCTGCGAGGAATGCATCAAAGGCTGCGCGTACTTACAGCATTACAAAAAGTTCCCCCGGATTCTCACCCGGGAAATCTACAACAATGTGTCCGTCATCATGGGCGACCATATGATGAATAAGCCCATCAACGCCTGCTCCCTGTGCGGGCAGTGCAGCGTGCTGTGCCCCAACGGCTATGATATGGCAAAGGTCTGTCATATTGCCCGGGAGAATATGGTGACCACCGGCAAAATGCCCCTGGCGCCTCACGAATTTGCCCTGATGGACATGGTATTTTCCAACGACGAAGCCTTCCTGTGCCGTCCCCAACCGGGATACGACCGGTGTAAATATGTATTCTTCCCCGGCTGTCAGGCCACGGCCATCGCCCCGGCCACCGTCCGGGCGGCGTACCTTGACCTGTGTAATCGTCTCGACGGCGGCGTGGCCCTGATGCTGGGCTGCTGCGGCGCCATCTGCGACTGGGCCGGGCGGTATGAGATGTACGCCGATACCATTGCGTTCCTGGACAGGCAGTTGGAGGCCCTTGGAAATCCCATGGTGATTGCCGGGTGCCCCACCTGTAAGCGTAATCTGTCAAAGAGCGAGGATTTGCAGGTACAGGGAATCTGGGAAGTGTTGGAGGACATCGGTCTGCCGGAAAAGGCAAAGCGTCTGAATAAACCCATCGCCGTTCACGATGCCTGCGGCGCCAGAGGGGATGCCGCGACCCAGGCCAGCATCCGCCGGATCGCGGAAAGCCTTGGCTGTCAGGTGACCGAGACTTCCTACGAAGGGGACAAGTCCCCCTGCTGCGGCTACGGCGGCCTGACTCAGTATACCAACCGGGAAGTAGCCAAGGAGATGACGGTCAAGTGTCTGGAACGATCTGACCTGCCATACCTCAGCTACTGCATGGCCTGCCGGGATCGGTTCGCCCGGGAGGGGCGGGAGTCTATGCACCTTTTGGAGCTGGTTTACGGAACCTCCGCCGACCACTGCCCGGACATCAGCGCCAAGCGTTATAACCGTTTGAGCCTAAAAAACCAATTGCTGGAAGAAATCTGGAATGAGGAGGTAACCCAAGTGGATTTGGGCTATACCATCGAATACACCCCAGAGGCGGAAGCCATGATGGACGACCGGATGATCCTGAAAACCGATGTGATTCGGGTTTTGCAGAACCTTCGGGAAACCGGCGAGGCCATCCGGGATGAGGAAAGCGGTCTGCTTCTGACCCGTGCCCGGCTGGGCAACGTGACCTTCTGGGTCAAGTATGAAGAGATTGACGGCGGCTACCGGGTCCACCGGGCCTACAGCCACCGGATGAATATTGTCAATCGTCTGTAAGCCGGTGAAGCAGAATTTAGCGGATCAATACCTTCCCCCGGG
Source organism: Clostridiales bacterium (assembly GCA_022786965.1). Lineage (GTDB taxonomy): Bacteria > Bacillota > Clostridia > Oscillospirales > Oscillospiraceae > Faecousia. The sequence continues at coordinate 17,056 of JALFXH010000031.1, read as the reverse complement.
GGGAAGGTGCCCCCGAAGGGGGCGGATGAGGAACGGCGACATCTTATCATTCGGAATGCAAACAAATAAGAAGGAACAGCCTTCAAAATAGTACCTTTTTACGAACTGAATACACAATCGATACATTTCGCCGATCCTCATCAGTCTCGCTGCGCTCGACAGCTTCCCCCCGGGGGAAGCCATGAGCGCTGTAAGCGCCTGTGCAACTAAAGAACAATATACCTATTCATAGAATACAAGAGGGAACCAAGTATGGCCGACAAGAATTATTACACCATCGACCCGGAGGGAAAGCTGACCTGCATGAAATGCAGAATCCCTCTGGAAAAGGGCAAGGCAAAATTTATGTATCTGGACAACGGCTTTCCCGTGGAGCTGCCGGTGTGTCCAAAATGCGGCTTCATCTATGTGCCGGAGGAACTGGCCCTGGGCAAGGTGCTTTCTGTGGAGAAAGCCCTGGAGGACAAGTGATGCTGGGGCATCCCGGCGGCCAGGAGCACAGTCGCTATCTGATTGAACTGTCCTTTCTGCCCCCGCCGGCAAAGTGGCTGGACATGGGGGCTGGGGACGGCAGCACCGTCAGGCTTCTCAAATCCCTGGGCTACGAAGCAGAAGGCATTGACCTGAATCCCCGGGGCGAGGACGTGACTGCCGGAGACTATCTGAACCCGCCCTATGAACCGGGCAGCTTTGACGGAATCCTTTCTCAATGCAGCTTCTATGTCAGCGGAAATGTCCCGTTGGCCCTGAAACAGGCGGGAAATCTGTTGCGAAAGGGCGGAAAACTGGTTTTCTCCGATGTGACGGAGGATGTGGTGCAGCTTCTAAATCAGACCCGGCAGGCGGGCTTCGCCGTGCGGCATCTGGAAGACCTGACGGATCAGTGGAAGGACTACTATCTGGAAGCCCTGTGGACCCAGGACGATGTGTGCCTGCCCAGGGGAAAGAAATACACCTATGTCTTATTCGTGTGCGAAAGGATGTAAAGCATGGATTTGGAAGAACGGATCATGGAGCTGAGCCGGTATGGCTACGCCTGCGGGCAGATTCTGGCGATTCTGCTGCTGGACACCGTGGGGGAGGAGAACCCCAAGCTGGTGCAGTGTATGCAGGGCTTAAACGGCGGCATCGGCGGCAGCGGAGATGTCTGCGGCTGCATGGCGGCGGGCAGTTGTCTCATCGCATATTTTACGGGAAAACCGGATGAAGGAAGCTTTGAAAGCCCTCACCACAAGACTGCCATGGGGGAGTTTACCCAGTGGTTTACCGAGGAAATGGAACTGGAATACATGAGCATCGACTGCCGGGACATTGTGGGGACAAATCCTGCCAAAAAGGTTCAGTATTGCCCGGGTATCATCGCTTCCACCTATGAAAAGTGCATGGAAATATTGGAGAATAAAGGACTTCTGTAAATGGAAATCGGAAAAACCATGAGCGTCTGCCCCGTGTGTCTGGCTAAATTGCCTGCCGTAAAGACCGTAGGGGAGGACGGAAACATTTATTTAGAGAAAAAGTGCTGGGAGCATGGCCTCTTCCGAACCCTGATCTGGGAGGGAGACCTGGATGGTTATGTAAACTGGGCAAAAAATGACAGCAATGTGCCGGTAACCCCCGTCCGCGCCAGAGAAGTGGAGCGGGGATGCCCCAACGACTGCGGCCTGTGCCAGAATCATGAGCGGGACGGCTGCTGTGTGCTGCTGGAGCTGACCAACCGCTGCAATCTGCGCTGCCCGGTGTGTTTTGCCAGCGCGGGGGAGCAGCGGCCCCATGACCTGTCGCTGGAGGAAATCGGAAAGCAGTATGATCTGCTGATGGAGCGGGGCGGGCCCTTCAATATCCAGCTGTCCGGCGGCGAACCCACCATGCGGGATGACCTGGACAAGATCATTGTACTGGGAAAGGAAAAGGGCTTCACCTTTTTCCAGCTGAATACCAACGGCATCCGCCTTGCGCAGGAGGATGGCTATGCGGAGCAGCTGGCAAAGGCCGGAGTCAGCACGGTGTTCCTGCAATTTGACGGGCTGGACGATGAAATCTATAAAACCCTTCGGGGAGCGAATTTGACAGAAACCAAACTTCGCGCCATTGAAAATTGTAAAGCCGCAGGCCTTCCGGTGGTGCTGGTGCCCACCGTTGCGCCGGGAGTCAACGATCAGGCGCTGGGCGACATTCTCCGCTTTGCCCTGGAGCACGCTCCCCACATCCGGGGCGTCCATATTCAGCCCATCTCCTATTTTGGCCGCTGCGGACTGGAAGCCCCGGAAAAACGATTGACCATTCCCGCCGTGCTGCGGCGGATTGAGGAGCAGACCTTCGGTTTGATGAAGGCATCGGATTTTGGCGGCGGCGGGGCGGAAAGCCCCTACTGCTCCTTCCACGCAAGCTACCTGCGCAAACCCGGCGGCAGTCTGAAAGCCCTGCCACGGAGAAGAAGTCAGTGCTGCTGTGTGAAATCCAGCGACGCCCGGGACTTCGTGTCCCAGCAGTGGAGCGGCAAGGCATCCTTCTGCGACGGGGACAGCGACACCGCCTCCCTGGACGCCTTTTTGCGGCAGACGGTGGAAAATACCTTCACCGTTTCCGGCATGGTGTTTCAGGATGCCTACAATTTAGACCTGGACCGCCTGCGCCGGTGCTATATCTGCGAGGTGGACACCCAGCGGGGAATGGTGCCCTTCTGCGCCTATAACCTGACGGACGTGAACGGAAAGGCGTTGTACCGCAAATGAGAAAAACACGACTGGACAATTGGATTTGCGAAATCGAGTCCCTCCCGGAACTTACCCGGGAGGGACTGGAACTGCTGCAGCTGCGCCGGCTGAATGAGACGCTGGCCCGGCTAAGGGTAAGGGGCGGCATCTACGCATTTTACCCCGAAAAGCTGGACAATCTGGCACAATTGGCGCAGCTGCCCTTTACCACCCCCGACATGCTGGCAGAGAATCCCGGTTCCTTCCTGCTGACCTCCCAGTCGGAGGTGAGCCGGGTGATTTCCGGGGCCACCTCCGGCACCACGGGAAAAGCCAAGCGGGTGTTCTACACCCAGCGGGATACGGAAAACACCATCGGCTTTTTTGCCGCGGGCATTGGCGAGATGCTGTCTCCCGGGGAAAAATGCCTGATTACCTTTCCTTTTTCCGGCCCCTTTGGGCTGGGAGATTTGATTGCCCGGGCCGTGGAGCGGCTGGGGGGCATTCCCATCCGGGCGGGCTTTGGCCTGAGCTGGGAAGAACTGTCGGCGCTGGTGTCGGAAACCCGGCCGGAAACCTACATCGGCTTCCCGGCGACGCTGCTGGGCCTGTGCCGGATGTATGGGAAGCCTCTGCCCATCCGCCGGGCGCTGGTGTCCGGGGATGCCTGCCCCAAGGGCGTGATGGACGCTTTGGAAGCCCAGTTAGGGAACAAGCTGTACCCCCATTACGGCAGCCGGGAGTGCGGTCTGGGCGGGGCTGTGACCTGTCCCGCTTTTCAGGGAATGCACCTGCGGGAGAATCATATCATCCCGGAAATTATCGGTGAAAATGGACAAGTCCTGCCGGAAGGGGAATACGGGGAGCTGGTGATCACCACCATCGGCCTGGAGGCCATGCCCTTGATCCGCTACCGCACGGGAGATTATACCCGCATCCTGCCGCCCTGTCCCTGCGGCGGCGTGACCCGGCGGATTGACACCGTGTCCAGAAGGGAAGGAGTGATTTCCATTGAAGCCCTGGACAGCGCCCTGTTCCCGCTGGAATCCCTGGTGGACTACCGGGCCGGCTTTGACGGAACCCTGCAAATTGATGCCCGGACCACAGACGGGCAGGGGGTTGACCAGCTGACGCGGGCCGCGGAAACCTGCTGCCCCGGAGTTGCCGTGACGGTGCGGGTGTCCAAGGCCCTGCCGTCCCATGGGCCTATGTATCTGGGAAAGCGCTTTGTTGAGGTTCAAAACGGTAAAACCTGACCGTTTTCGTAGGGCTTCAGATAATGCAGGCAAAAATAGTTTTTCCGAAAGCTGATCAGCCCCTCGCTCTGCATCCGGCTCAGTTCGTGGGATAGCGCGCTGCGGTTGACGCACAGGAAGGCCGCCAGCTCCTCCCGGGAGTAGGAAATGGTAAAGGCTGTTTTCTGCCGCCGGGAGGCCTGCATGGTCAGATAGGTGGTGATGCGCTCCCGCAGTCCGTTTTTGGACAGAATCGCCAGCCGGTATTCCTTTTTCATATTCATGGTGGAGATCCACATGGTAAACTGCTGCAGCAGCACGGTTCTCCACATCTCCGGAAGCGTTCCGGGGCGGGTCATCAGTTCGGCGGGAAAGTAGACCACCCGGGTATCCGCCGCCGCCATGGCATGGTAGGGCGCCAGCTGGCTGCGGGTGAAGATCAGATCCGCTCCCAGAATCTCGCCGGGCTTCAGATTAGACATCAGGCTGTAGCTGCCCTCCGTAAAAATGTGCATCAGGTGGATTTTCCCGGTTAAGACGATTCCAAACCGGTTCACCCGCTGCTGCGGAACGATTGGGAATACGCCCTTGCGGTATTCCTGAAGCTGGCGGTGGGGCAGTATGCTGTCCCGAATCACTTCATCGGGCAAACCGGAAAACAATTCCGTTTCTTTCAGACTGTCCAGCAGTTCCTCCATGAAAATTCCTCCATCCACTGAAAATTACCATCAGTATATCATAGAAATGTTGTTACAACAACATACTTTTCTCTTTTGATGGTATATTCTAAATCCACAAGGCAGAATTGCTGCATATTGACGAAAACAGCCTGCCGAAATAGACCATGGAGGATGGAATATGAAAAGAAGAATTGCTCTGTTCACTGTTGTGTGCATGACCATTTGCCTGCTTGCGGGCTGCGGCGGCGCGAAGACGGAAGCACCCACCACCGCTCCTGCCCCCGCTCCGGTGGAGACCGCCGTGCCCACCACGGAAGCCCCGGCGGAGCCTGTGGAACTGATTGTGTTTGCCGCCGCTTCCATGACGGAGACTCTGACCAAATTGGGCGAGCAGTACATGGCGGACCACCCGGAGGTGTCTATCGTATTCAACTTTGACTCCTCCGGCACCCTGAAAACCCAGATTCAGGAGGGCGCGGACTGCGATGTCTTTATTTCCGCCGGTCAGAAGCAGATGAACCAGCTGGATATCACTGCCAATCCCGAGGTCAACACGGAAGGTCTGGACTTCGTTCTGGAGGGTACCCGGTTCAACATTCTGGAAAACAAGGTGGCGCTGGCTGTCCCCGAAGGCAACCCCGCCGGAATCGAGTCCTATGACGATCTGGCCGCAAAGCTGGGCGATGGAAAAGCCGTGCTGGCAATGGGCAACTCCGACGTGCCCGTGGGCCAGTACACCCAGAAGATTCTGGCGTATTACGAGCTGTCTGAGGAAGACTTGGCTGCTGCCGGCTCTGTGACCTACGGCTCCAACGTGAAGGAGGTCACCACCCAGGTCAGCGAAGCCACTGTGGACTGCGGCATCATCTATCAGACCGACGCCTTCTCCGCTGGGCTCACGGTTGTGGACACGGCCATCGCCGAGATGTGCGGACAGGTCATCTACCCCGCGGCCATTCTGAAGACCTCTCAGAACGTGGAGGCCGCCCAGGCGTTCCTGGACTATCTTGTGAGCGATGCCGGTGACACGGTATTCGAAGCCGTGGGCTTCACCCCTGTAGCATAAAGAATATACCGCACAGGCGGGCGTTTTGCCCGTCTGTTTCGGTTTGCGGAAGCGAAACGATGCCTTCCCCTTTGGGGAAGGTGCCCCCGCAGGGGGCGGAAGAGGGCGGAACTGCTTGGGACATACGGAAGCCGTTCGGCGAATCGATTTGCCTCTTCCGACCTCGCTTACGCTCGGCCACCTTCCCCAAAGGGGAAGGCTTTGCTTAAATACAGATGTTTTATGGGAGGGAAGCTATGGACTGGTTTCCGCTATACAACTCCATTCGCATTGCCGCCATCAGCACCGTGATTATCTTCTTTGTGGGCATCTTCGCGGCGTACTACATAGCAAAAACCCCCAGATTGGTCAAGGGCGTTCTGGACGTGATTCTGACCCTGCCGCTGGTGCTGCCGCCTACGGTGGTGGGCTATCTGCTGCTGCGGGTTCTGGGGCCAAAACGGGTCATCGGCTCCTGGGTTTTGCAGACCTTTGGGCTGAAGCTGACCATGACCTGGTGGTCGGCGATTTTTGCCACCACGGTGGTGATTTTCCCGCTGATGTACCGCACCGCCCGGGGCGCATTCGAATCTTTTGACGAGACCCTGGCCTACTCCGCCCAGTCTCTGGGACTGAGCAATACCTATATTTTCTGGCGGATTCGGATGCCCTACTGCCGGCAGGGAATCCTGGCGGGGACTGTGCTGGCCTTTGCACGGGCCCTGGGCGAGTACGGCGCCACCAGCATGATCTGCGGCTACACCCCCGGCAGAACGGCCACCATTTCCACCACGGTCTATCAGCTCTGGCGTACCAATGATGATGGGGCCGCCTTCCGCTGGGTGCTGGTGAATCTGGCCATCTCCTTTGTGGTGCTGCTGGCGGTGAATCTGCTGGAAAAGCGGAAGGGAGGGAAGTAGATGTCAATTTTTGTAGACATTGAAAAGACTCTCGGAGATTTCCGCCTGAAAATGGCCTTCGAGGCCGGAAATGAGACCCTGGCTCTGCTGGGCGCCTCCGGCTCCGGCAAGAGCATGACTCTCAAGTGCATCGCGGGCATCGAGAAGCCGGAGCGGGGCCGGATTGTGGTGGACGATGTGGTGCTGTTCGATTCGGAAAAACGCATCAATCTCAGCCCTCAGCAGCGGCGAACGGGGCTGATGTTCCAGAATTACGCCCTGTTTCCCAACATGACGGTGCTGCAGAATATCCGGGCAGGGGCCAGTCGGGAACCGGATAAGAAGAAGCGGGAAGCCGCCGTTGCCGCCGTCATGGACAGCTTCGGCTTGACACCCCTGGCAAACCATCTGCCCTCCCAGCTTTCCGGCGGACAGCAGCAGCGCACGGCGCTGGCCCGGATTCTGGTGTCCAATCCGCGAATTCTGCTGCTGGACGAGCCGTTTTCCGCCCTGGATAACCACCTTCGCTTCCGGCTGGAGCAGGAGGTGCGGCAGACTATCGCGACCTTTGGAAAGACGGTTTTGCTGGTGTCCCACGACCGGGACGAGGTGTTCCGGCTGGCGGACAGCATTGCCGTGGTCAGCGGCGGCACCATCGATGCCTTCGGCGGCAAAGCGGAGGTGTTCTCCAATCCCCAGACCCGGATGGGCGCCATGCTCACGGGCTGCAAAAATATTTCTGCCGTCGAGGTGCTGGATGCCACCCATATCCGGGCCACGGATTGGGGCCTGACGCTGGAGGTGCCGGAGATACCCGAAGATGTGAAAGCCGTGGGCATTCGGATGCACGACATCCGCCCCGGACAGGGAAAAAACAGCTTCCGCTGCCGGGTGGTGGGGGAAATTGAGAATCCCTTCTCCTATACGGTGATGCTGCGGGCCGCGCCCTCCGCCGCCCCAGTGGGCTGGGAGATGAACAAGGAAATCTGGCGGACAATTCGATCCGAGGAGATGGAAATCTGCCTGCCCCCGGAAGCGCTGCTGCTATTGAAAGACGAAACGAAAGAGGTTATGAAATGAAAAAGGTAAAGGTTCAGGACGCCATCGGCATGGAACTGTGCCACGATATCACCGAGATGAACGACGGCTTCAAAGGCGTTGCCTTCAAGCGGGGCCACATCATCCGGCAGGAGGATGTGGAGCATATGCTGAACATCGGCAAACGCATGGTGTTCGTCTGGGAGGAAAACGCCGGGGAAGTCCATGAGGACGACTGCGCCCGGCGGATGGCCGCCATGGCCCCGGTGGCAGGCTGCCACTATACGGAGCCTGCCGAGGGCAAGGTTTTGCTGTTTGCGGACCAGCGGGGTCTGCTCCGGGTGAATCGGAAGCTTCTGAACAAAATTGATTCCATCGGGGACATCACCATCTGCACCCTGCCCGACCACTATCCTGTGGAAGCCGGGGCGCGGCTGGCCTCCATGCGCATCGTCCCGCTGGTGACGAAGGAAGAACAGATTCTGGAAGCGGAACGTCTGTGCCGGGAGGAGAAGCTTCTCGACCTGCGTCCCTACCAGCCGAAGAAGATCGGCGTGGTGATCACCGGCTCCGAGGTCTATTCCGGCAGAATCAAGGACAAGTTTGAGCCGGTGGTCCGGGCGAAAATGAAGCGGTATCCGGGGTCGATTCTGGGTGTCACCATCTGCGACGACAATCTGGACATGATTGTAGGCGCGGCCAAGGCCCATCTGGAAAACGGGGCGGATTTTCTGATCTTCACCGGCGGCATGAGTGTGGACCCGGACGATCTGACCCCCACCGCCATCCGGCAGCTGGGCGCGGAGATCATCAGCCACGGCGTGCCCTCCCAGCCCGGCAACATGACGCTGGTTGCCTATCTGGGAGACGTGCCCATTCTGGGGGTGCCCGGCGCGGCCATCAAGCTGCCCACCACCGTGTTTGACGTGCTGCTGCCTCAGATTTTTGCAGGAGACAGGATCACGAAGGAAGAGCTGACCAATCTGGCTGACGGCGGCCTGTGCCAGATGTGCAAAACCTGCCACTGGCCCAACTGTACATTCGGAAGGTATTGATAGAAGGGGCTGTCTCACGAAAGGAAACGTGCACAAATAGAAGAACTGTCATTGCGAAGTAAGTGACCGATGTCACCTGCTGCAATCCCTCGCGATTTTGGATGAGCTTTCGATGCGCATTGTCAAGGATATTTTTCTCCGAAAAGGAAATGAGAGGCTCAAGGCTGGAAAACATAAAGATCCCCACCGTCAAACGTCCAACCAGTTGGACGTCTGACGGTGGGGTTTTATACTGATACTCAATAGAAAACTTTAATTCGCATGAATTGAAGTTTTCTATATGAAGATCATAATGAGACGAGTTTCCATGATTTTCTATTCCGAAAATCATGGAAACGACAACGCCGCCAGGCGGTGTCTTCTTGATAAAATTAAATAATTTTATCAAGATAGAGTATTACAAATCCTTTCTATTTCAGCCTCGTTAGCTCCACCACCGATAACAGGAACACAATATGTTTTCAGCATGGGATAGACAAACAGCATGGCCATAATCATGGCCGATACATACCAGCTGCCGCCAATCATTCGCGTACTGTCCGCGCACATTACCTGAATCAATGCCAGATTATTCATGCTGTCAAGGTACTCAAAAATGCCCCATTCGCAAGCGGGGCTATTGAAGTGTCTGGCTGCGCAGCAGATCGGGCCGCTGTTTGCGCAGGATGCTCAGCGCCGCTTCCACCGCCGACACGTTTTCCCCGGACTCCAGCATGCTTTGCAGCTTTTGTACCTCTGCCCGCTGTTTTTCCTGCTGCTCCTGCTCCTTCCGTTCCAGACAGGCGGCGGACATTTCCTCGATATCTGCCCAATCCGCCGGCAGCTGCTTCGTCAGCAGGAACTGCTCGTAGGCATTGCAGACGGTTTCCGTATCGCCGCCGAAATAGATCTGCTTGCCGTGATCCAGCCAGAGAATTTTGTTGCACATCTCCCGCACCTGACTGATGGAATGGGAAACCAGAATTCCTGTAACACCGCTGGAGAGAATCTGCTTCATTTTGTCGCCGCTTTTCTGGCGGAAAGCGCCGTCACCCACGGACAGCACCTCGTCCAGAATCAGAATGTCCGGACTGACCAGACAGGCGATGGAGAAAGCCAGCCGGGACTTCATGCCGGAGGACAGCTGCTTGAAGGGCCGGTCCTGAAAATCCTGAAGCTCCGCGAAGGCGATGATGTCATTGTATTTTTCGTCCATGAACTTCCGGGTGTAGCCCAGCATGGCGCCCCGGAGATAGGTATTCTCCTGCACAGTCAGGTCTCCATCAAACCCGGCGGTCAGCTCCAGCAGCGCCGCGATTTTTCCGGTGACTTTGATCTGTCCCTCAATGGGCACCATGATGCCGCTGATGGCCTTGAGAAGGGTAGACTTGCCCGCACCGTTGGAGCCGATGATGCCCAGCATATCTCCCTTATCCAGAGAGAAATTGATATTCCGATCCGCCCAGAATTCCGTGACATGGTATTTCCCCCGAATTTTGCGCAGAACATACTCCTTCAGGCCGATGTCCTTAAAATCGCCGGTCATGTAGCGGATTCCCGTATTGATACATTGAATGACTGCCATAATCTCACCCATCAGAAATAGTAGACGAACTGGTTATTGTACTTCTTGTAGGTCATACAGCCCACAGCCAGAATCACCGCGGCGTAGAACGCGCACAAAAGGTGAAAACTCAGGGAAGGAATATTGCCATCGATGGTAATGACGCGGAAATACTTGATCATGCAGTATACCGGGTTCAGGAGGAAGCACTGCTGAATCCGGGGACTGAACTTGTCCACCTGATAGAAGATGGCAGACAGGTAGGTCAGCAGCGTCAGGAACACATCATATAGGTACTGGGTATCCCGGAAGAATACATACATGGCGGATAGGATCATGCCCACACCGATGTTCATTACCGTCAGGCACAGGACGGGGTAGATCAGCGCCACCATATGCCAGCCGAAGGAAATCCCGTCAATGGCGCAGAAGAAGAAGTAGACCGCCAGCGTCAGCAGGAAATTGATCATCGCGGACACGTTCCGGCTGAGCAGGAAGAGGTACTTGGGAATATTGACCTTTGACAGGAGCCTGCTGTTGTTCATCAGGCTGCCCATGCCGCCTTTGGTAGCCTCCTTGAAGTAGGACATCACAATGTTGCCGGCGAACAGGTAGGTGGTATAGTGGGGAGTGTTTCTGCCGAAGAATTCGGTGAACACGATTTTCATAACCAGCAGCGTCAGCAGCGGAGACAGCACGCTCCAGGCCATACCCAGAGCGGTGCGCTTGTACTTCTGCTTGAAGTCCCGCTTGACCAGTTCTGAAAACAGAAATCTGTTGTTTCTTATTTTTTGAAGCATTTTAATAGTTTCCTCAATTTGTCCTTGATCCGGCGCAGGAACTGCACCATTTTCCACCCACGGGAACCGATGATCGTTTCAATGCGCTTTTCCAGTTTGGCGATTTGCTTATCCTTTTTCATAATCTCGCCCGACTTTTCAAACGCGAACAGGTTGTAATAATCCTCCTTCGTGTAATGAACAGGACCATCCCCGCCAAGCGCCAGCCATTTCTGATAGTTTTCTGCCCAATCGTCGAAATAGAGATAGGCCGCAAGATTGTCCCACGGTTTTGTCGTGGTCTTTCGCCAGTATAGGAAATGCAAAAGCCGCGTATTATCCAGGGCTTTATAGGCAGGGGTATTGTAAACATCCATATCCAATTCCGTTACCCGCATACCGTTGGAATAAGCGATCCACGCCAGAACCAACTCATCAATTCCGCCATTTCCCAAATCCTGAATTTTTCGAAAGGCATCGATAATAGTAACGTCATCAACAGCATATTTTCTTAGCTTGCTGGTATAAAGTAACAATCCAGCATTTCCGGCTGTGATGTCTTCATTATGTTTATTCAGTAGCGGTGAGAACACTTTCTTAGGCTCCCATGCAATGACTTTCCGCCATGCCATTTCCGTGTCGAGGGTAAAAAGCGCAGACAGATCCCCGCGAATCAGCATATCCGCATCTAAGAACAGCGCATAGTCGTAAGTCTGTATCAGGCGAAAGCCAAAAAACTTGCATAATATCATTCCGTTATATTTTTGGACATTGTTTCGAGCTGTCATCTCTTTCCAGGAGTCAGGGAAGGAGATCGGTTCCAGGAGGATGCCCGGATGCAGCTGCGCCAGCAGTTGGGCGTTCTTTTCACTGAGACCATTGTGATAAAGAATAATGTCACAGGTTTTTAGCAATTCCCCGCAGTACTGGTGCAGTCCCATGAGCATATTGGCAGCAGCAAAAGCGTAATTGTCGTCGATGGCAAAATAGATAGCATTTTTCATCATATTCTTCCTCAATTATCGTTCAAAACGGCGTTTTCCACGCAAAGTGTTTTTCCAATTGTATTTCTGACCCGTTCCCGTTTCCTTTCCAGTGCCTGTCGATATTGCTCAGGAAGCTGCCCCAGAATCAGCCAATCGATGACCCGGTCGGTGCTGTGGTAGTCGGTGAAGTCGAAGTGGTAACGGACATACTCTGCCACCTTTTCAAATTGATAATCATCTTCTTCAATCGCGGTGAGGAGTTCCTGAAAGGTCATGCAGATTTTTCCGGGTACCACCGAGTCATAGTCCCGATGGAAGCCGCGTGATGCTGAGTACTGAATTTTATCGTAAGCGAAGAACAGCATCGGTTTATTCATCAGAGAGAATTCATACATCCCGGAGGAGTAATCCGTGATGTAAAGATCGGTTATGTAGAACAGGTCGTTGATGTTTGGGTAGGCGTTGACGCTGATCAGGCGGTCGGAATAGGCTTCATCGATGGGAACCTCGCCGGGAACCCAGGGATGCATCTTGAACAGAACCACCGCGTCTTTCTTCTGGCACAGCCGGTACAACGCCGGAAAATCAATCAGCTCATAGGGATAGTAGGCATTCTTTCGATCACGCCCCCGGTAGGTAGGCGCGAACAGAATCACCATCTTCTCCTTCGTCTGGGGATACGCTTCGTACAGCGCCGCGGTGACCCGCTTTCGGTTTTCGGGATTCAGATAGGCATCCATCCGGGGCATTCCAGTGGGAATCACCTGCTCATCCAGAATACCAAACTGCTCTGAAAAGAAATGGGAGATCGGGCCGGAACCGGAAATGGAGTAGGTGTACTGACGGTGGGCGCTGAAGGGGCCCGGACAGCCATGGTGTCCCCAGCGGCTGTAGCCCACCCCCTTAAAGCCCGCGCCTGCGTGCCAGAGCTGAATGACCACCACCGCCGGGTCCAGCACAAGCCAGTCCAATACCGGAACATGGTCGTCCACAACAAGGGTATCCGCCATGGCTAACTTCCAGATCATTTTCAGTGTGCTGGGAATGGTCTGTTTCTCGGAGGTGAATCGCCTCAGAGAAATCTGAATACGGAATTCCTTATCCAGTCCCCGCTCTCTGAGTCTCGTCAGAACCGACTGCATATTCAGGGGCATCACGTCCGTCTGTTCTGACAGAAACAGCAGCGTCTTCTTTCCGGTGGGCTGCAATTGCCGGGCAAGGCCATAGTAGAGCCGCAGTAATCGGTGTTGGTTTCTTTTTCCAAGCAAGGATTTCAGCTTTTTCAGAATCATCTTTCCCAGTTTTTTTAGGAAAGTCCCATTCCTCCAATCTCTATTAGGCACAGGATAGTTGCCCAGCTCCACTCGTTCCGCATTGAAAATTTGAATCTGCAGTCTGGATACATCCGCGTATTCATCCAGCAGGAAGGAGATGGAGTATGTACCTGCGTTGGTCCGATACTGGAAAGAACGCCCCCACAGGCCCAGAGTTTCAAAAGGGCCGTTATATCCGGCGACACTATAGAAACCCTTGCCGTCTGCTGCTACCAGATTATATACGCCGTTGGGAATACAGCGATTCAGTCCGTTGTTTGTGACATTCAGATGCAGTCTGACAGTATCCCCAAGGGGATGGTCAGGCTCCAATTCTGCCCAAATCACATTGTCTGATTCCCTGACCAGAAAAAATCTGGTGTTCAGCGGAAGCTCTGTTTCAAAAGCTACAGTTGCAGTCAGGTGAATTCTCTCCCAGGATATGTCCGTTACGGTTGATGGATAGACTTGCATGCCGTGTTTTCTCTCCTTATCCCTTGCATTTTCTCATATGCGGTTAAAATACCGCTTTATCAACTCCGAAAACAGGAATCGCTTTTATGCATTATCAATCAGATAATATAACCTTATAGTACGTCAGAAATTTTGAAATCATTGATTCCAGATCATCATTCGACACAAAGCCGATTTTCTTTGCTTTTGTAGTATCCAACCCAAACTGAATGGTTGGCAGATATTTATTGCAGCTTCCCTCTCCGACAATGACGTTTGAATTCGTCTCCTTTGCAAACGCTTTCGCCATATCGTAAATCGAGCAATACGTGTTATCACTGGCAATATTATACGCCTCGCCATTCGCTCCATAAAGCAGAACGGTCAGGATTCCATGTACCGCATCCTCCACCGAGCAATACGATCTCTTTGTTTCACCGCGTGTTGCCAGCACAATGTCTTTCCCCTGCAATACACTTCTGGCAAACTGAGCGAATACTCTATTGTCTTCTTTTGTGACACCACGACCAAAGGTTTGGCACAGTCTGACGATTTTTACGGGAACACCATACTCCCGGCAATAGGAAACGGCTAAACATTCCAGCAGCTTCTTTCCTTCCGCATAGCTGTTTCTCACATTTGTGCAATCGATGCCGTAGTACTCATCTTCCCGCAAAAACTGATCTTCCGTACAAATTCCGTAAACTTCTAGCGAGGAAGTAAAGACAAAGCCGGACACCGCCTTGTCTTTCGCGAAATTCAGAATATGGTTCATCGCGAGAACGGTATCGTTAATTGTTTCCACCGGGTGATCAATAAAGTATTGGGAATCGGTCGGACTTGCGGTATGGATGATATAGTCAATGTGCCCTTCATACACATAGGGCTGAGACATATCGCCAAACACCCATTCAACAGCATCAAAAAAATCCAGCGTCCGTGCTTTTGCTTCACTTCTTGCCGCGCATACAACATGGGCGCCGCTACTGAGCAGGTATCTGGAAAGGTTCATTCCGATCAGTCCCGTGGCACCGGTAATAAAGAAGACTTTATTCTGAATATCCGTATTATTCACCCACCCTTATCTGCTCATTTTCTTTCGCATCCAATATCGCCTTAAACAGATAGAAGTCCATTGGCGTTGTAACCTTTATGTTATACGCAGGGCCTAAAACCGTGTGCATCTGAAAGCCAAAGTGCTGCATAAGCATTGCCGAATCAATAAAATCATGTTTATTGATCTCATTTGCCTTTAAGTGACAACGATAGATATCCGAAAAATAAAAGGATTGCGGCGCCCTGCCAACATAACACTTGCTTCTGTCCACAACCTCTTTTACATTATCCCCATCGAGCACCAGTACTGTTTCGATGGCTTTTGCTACCGTGATACAGGTTCTATTTTCTTTTACACATTTAATGTTGCTTTCAATCACTTCTTCGTTTATCAACGGCCGGACACCATCGTGAATCAGGACAATATCCTCGTCGTCACGAGAAATCGCGCTTAATGCTCTCAGACCATGAAATATTGACGCCTGTCCATTATTTCCCCCAGGTACAATGTCCAAAATTTTTGTCAGACCATACTGCTCCTTCAGCTCAGCCATGAAATCAATATAGTCGCTGAGACATACCACAACAATGCCGTCAATCATACTACATTTCTGAAAGTGCTCGATCGTATGAACAATAATGGGTTTGCCATGTACTCTTAGGAATTGTTTTGGCAGGGAAATGGTATTCATTCTCTGCCCGACTCCGCCAGCAAAAATTAAAGCGTAGTTCACCCTATTCTTCTCCTCTCACAGCAGTATTTCTCCAAAAAACGGATGCCTTTCTCTGTCCTCTTCCGGCGGAAGGGTCATATAGTCGCCGTACAGGCGGGTTAAATACAGGTCGTAATTCGCCGGGCAGTTGACAATGCGGCCCTCAAAGGGCTTACGGGTGATGTCCAGGACATCCCTCCGCCGGTACAGCTCGCCCCAGAATTTCTTTCTGCCTGCTGGAATCGCTACCCATTCCGAATTATGGTTCTTACACAGGGCGCTCCACCGGTTTGCCAGCCGTGTCCAGAAATTCACGCTTCCGATGGAAGCGAAAAAGCCCAGCGCGATTTTCACGCGCACCGCCCGCAGCAGCTCCGGATTCCCATGGGCCAGCTCCAGCATGAATTTTCTGTCCCGGTAGAATTTCCGGCAGGACAGCAGCAAGCCCAAAATCTGACAGCCCATCCCGTGAATCCACCGAAGCGCCGCGTTATCGAAGGTGTTCTCCAAAATGAACAGGTCGATAAACGCGCCGCATTCCTCCGTCCAAAAGTCGTCCCGGGTCTTTAGCACGGTGCCCCTCAGTCGTACCCGGGCAAACAGCAGGCCGTAATTGTCGGTGGCCTCCGGCGTGTGAATCCAGTATTTTTCCCCGAATTCCTTTCGAAAAGCGGGGATGAACCGTTCATAATCCCGCCGGGAGAAATTGACGTCAATATCGTCATCCCAGGGGATAAACCCCTGATGGCGAACCGCGCCGAGCACCGAGCCGCCGCCCAGGGTATACGGTATTTCATATTTCTCGCAGACCGTGATAATGTCGTCCAGAATGCTCAGAAGCGCCTGCTGGATCTTCTTGAGCATTTCGTCATCCACGGCCACAAGGTCTTTGGATTTTAGATTTTTGAACGCGTCCATGGTAGATAAGTGCATAACCAACGCCTTCCTTGTCGCCGGAAAAGCCCGCTCAATCCGGGTTGTCCCACACGACTCCTATTCTTTCCAGTTTTTGAATTCTCTCCGGGGTCATGATGCAGTTACTGTGCTTCCCCGGAGCTTTCTTTGCACTCTTCTGCCGGGCCAGCCACCGGCCAAGCCGGTAGCCGTCTGCCGTACAGTAAACATAGGGTATATTCAAATCCCCATTCTGCCGGTAATATTCCTCCGCCCGGGCGTAGGCGCTTTGCCACTGGGCGTCAAACGCGCCGTCCCAGACCATGCCGATGGCCGTGAGCTTGTCGATCTGCGCCTGAGACAGCTTTTTCCCTTTTCCTTCGTCGGTTCGGTTCCTTCGCTGAGCCGCGACCCAGAGTCCCAGCAGAAAGCCATCTTTTGTTCTGTAGGTACGGGGAATGTCCAGATTGCCATGCACCTCAAAATATTCTTTTGCCTGCCTGTAATGCATTTCCCAGCGGGCATCAAACACATCCCAGACCATACCGATCTCATCCAGCTTTGCGGCCCGTTCCGCCGGGAGCTTGCCGCTTTTTTTGCGGTTTCGCTGATAGGCAATCCACTTGCCCAAATCGAATCCGCCGATCACGCAGCTGTCCGGCACCAGCAGGTCG
>JALFXH010000019.1 GCA_022786965.1 Clostridiales bacterium | reverse complement strand
GGGTCAGGACGAAGCCGTGCAGGCCGTGACGGAAGCCATCCAGAGAAGCCGTGCCGGCATTCAGGACCCCAATCGGCCCATCGGCTCCTTCCTGTTCCTTGGCCCCACGGGCGTTGGTAAGACCGAGCTGGCAAAGACCCTGGCACAGGCCCTGTTTGACGACGAAAACAATCTGGTGCGGATCGATATGTCCGAGTATATGGAAAAATTCTCCGTCTCCCGACTCATTGGCGCGCCTCCCGGATATGTGGGCTATGAAGAGGGCGGCCAGCTGACGGAAGCCGTGCGCAGGAAGCCTTATTCTGTTGTCCTGTTCGATGAGGTGGAGAAGGCCCATCCCGATGTGTTTAACGTCCTGCTCCAGGTTCTGGACGACGGACGAATCACCGATTCCCAGGGCCGTACCGTGGATTTCAAGAACACCATTCTGATTCTGACCTCCAACCTTGGCTCTGAGTACCTGCTGGACGGCGTCAACGCCGACGGCACCATTGACGAGAATGCCAAGGCTCAGGTGCAGGCTCTGCTGCGCCGCTCCTTCCGGCCTGAGTTTCTGAACCGTCTGGACGAGATCGTGTTCTACAAGCCCCTGACCAAGGCCAATGTGACCAAGATCATCGATTTGCAGATCGACAAGCTGAACCAGCGTCTTGAGGACCAGCAGATCAAGGTGGAGCTGACCCAGGCGGCGAAGGACGCCATTGTGGACGCTTCCTACGATCCCCAGTACGGCGCCCGGCCCCTGCGCCGCTATGTCCAGCATACCGTGGAGACCATGCTCAGTAAGCGTCTGCTTCGGGGCGACATTCTGCCGAACCAGACCGTCACCGTGGACGCGGTGGATGGGCAGCTGGAAATCCAATAAAGGTTAAGTCAGCAAAGCGACAACCTGGAATTTGCGGGGATACCAAAGGCTCCCCTTGAGGGGAGCTGCTGAAGCCGTGCGAAGCTGAGGGGTGCACCCTTCCGACCTCGCTTACGCTCGGCCACCTCCCCTGATAGGGGAGGCATTAGAACGGTAAAATACAGTTTTTCTGCCGCCGTGGGACAATTCCCACGGCGGTTTTCTATGCCCAATCGGGTTTGGCTTCAAATTGAAGGGTTTTCCCCCGGCAGGGGAAGGTTAGACGGCAAGAGAACAGCTTGGGGGCGGGGGAGGAATCCCTGGCCCCGTATTTGTGGTCCCCCACCAGCGGATAGCCCCGGCTGGCAAACTGCACCCGAATCTGGTGACTGCGCCCGGTGTGCAGGCGGATACGCACAAGGCTTTCTTCCCCGGCGGTCAATCTGACAAATTCCAGCCGGGCCTTTTTTACGCCGCCCCGCATTCGCTTCACCACAAAAACCTTGTTCTTTTTGCTGTCCTTCCACAGAAGGTCTTCCCAGTCCCCGCTTTCCGGGGGCGTGCCGTGAACCATGGCCACATATTCCTTGACCATGGTTCCTTCCTGAATGCATTTGGACAGGGCGGCGGCTGCGGACTTCGTACGGGCGTAGACCATGACCCCGCCCACATTTTTATCCAGCCGGTGCAGGGTAAAAATCTCCCCGCCCAGGGCCTTCGTCAATTCCGCGGGAACTTCGGATTCCGAATCCAGTCCCACGGGCTTGACGCAGACAACGAGTTCCCTGTCCGAATAGAGGATTTCCATACACGACCTCCTGTGTGTTTTCTCCAGTATACCACAATCCGGGAACTTTCGAAAGCCCCGGTTGCTTTTTCTGGTGGAAAAAGGTATAATAAAAATACGCCATCCTTGCCAGAGAAATAACGAGGTGCTTTCGATGAACAGAAATAATTCGATGAGAATTCTCTATGTGATTATGATGGGATTTAGCCTTCCGATCATGAGATTCATGAGTATGCATTTTGATACCATTAACAACAATGCGGTCAGGTTTCTATCGGGAGGCTTTGTATTCATTCTGATCTCAGTTTTTAAATTCAGAGGAGAATTCAAAAAAATCGCGGAAGAGCCCATGCTGATTCTGAAACTGCTGTTGCTTGGATTTCTGATGACGGGAAATATGTATTTCTATATGAATGGATTGCGGTGTACATCCGCGCTGACAGGCAGCATTTTTGGAATCCTCGCCATGCCGCTGGCAGTTGTTATGGCGGCTTTATTTTATCGGGATGAACGGGGCCGGGTGAAGCAGGCCAGCTTTTATTTTGGCAGTATTCTGGCCGTAGTCGGTTCTTTGATTTTTGTTATTTACGGGAACAAAAATGGAGAAAGCAGCGACTTTATCAAGGGAGCGCTGCTTCTGGGAACCTCGATTCTGATCCAGTCTATCCAGAATTTGGTGGTGAAAAATGTTGGAAAAAAGCTGCACTCCATCGTGATCAGCGCTTCTACTGCCACGTTATCGGGATTGATCTATCTTTCCATCGCAATTCAAAGCGGAAAAATTGTGCAGCTGTCAGAGGTTGGCATTGGATTGTTGGCGGGACTGTCTCTGGCTGGAATTTATGGGATGCTGACAGGAATGCTGATGGCATTCTATATTGTCCAAAAGCAGGGCGTTGTGGTATTTAATATTTTGCAGCTGATTGTCCCGCTTTCCACAGCGGTAGTCGGATATTTTACCCTGGGTGAGACAATTAACCTGCTTCAAGGGGCAGGCGCGGTGATTGTCGTCCTGGGATGTATTTTTGCCTTAAAAGAGAAGAAAAAGCAATGTATCGAGTGAGAATTTAAGAAACACCGTTTCCGGAATACAAAGTAGGAGAAAATTATGACAACGCAGGATTACAAACGAAAATCACCCCTATCCATCTTCCTCCATTACTTCGGCAATCACAAGGGCCTGTTTGCCATCGACTTGGGCTGCGCCGTGGGGATTGCCGCCATTGATCTGGCATTCCCCCTGATTACCCGGAAGGCGCTGTACGATCTGCTTCCCAACCAGCTCTACCGAACCTTCTTTTTCATCATGCTGGCGGTTGCCCTCAGCTATGTGCTGCGCACCTTCCTTAATTATATAGTAGCCTACTACGGCCATACCTTCGGCATCCGGGTGGAAGCGGACATCCGCGCAGACCTGTTCGCCCATATGCAGGAGCTGAGCTTTGACTACTATGACCGCAACCGCACGGGCAAGCTCATGGCCCGGTTGACCAGCGACCTGTTCGAGCTGACGGAGCTGGCCCACCACGGCCCGGAGGATCTGCTCACCAGCGGGCTGACCATTCTGGGGGCGCTGGCGGTGATGCTGACCGTTCGGTGGGAGCTGGCGCTGGTGGTGGCGCTGACCATCCCGGTGTTTCTGGCGGTTGCCATGGTCATGCGAAAGCGGATGGCCCAGGCCTCCGTGGGCGCCAAGGAAAAAACGGGCCACATCAATCAGGAGATTGAGAGCAGCCTGTCCGGTGTCCGCACCGCCAAGGCTTTTGCCAACGAGGCGGCGGAAATCAGCCGGTTCAACGCGGCGAATGAAATCTACAAGACCTCCAAGCGGGAATTCCACAAGGCCATGGGAATGTTTCACAGCAGCGTGGAATTTTTCCTGTGTCTGCTGAACGTCATTATCGTGGGCTTCGGCGGCTACTACGTCATGCGGGGCCAGATGGACTACCGGGATCTCATCACCTTCAACCTGTATATCGCGTCCTTTGTGAACCCCATGCGCAAGCTCTGCAATTTTTCTGAGCTGTTCGCCAACGGCTTCGCGGGCCTGAACCGGTTCGTGGAGGTTATGCGCACGGAGCCCACCGTACAGGATAAGCCCAACGCGAAAGAGCTGGAAAACGTCAAGGGACAAATCGACATTGACCACGTCTCCTTTGCCTATGACGGCGACCTGGCGGTGCTGCACGATGTGTCCATGCAGGTGCGGCCCGGGGAGACCATCGCTATTGTCGGCCCCTCCGGCGGCGGCAAGACCACGTTATGTCAACTGATTCCCCGGTTCTACGACGTAACCAGCGGCAGTATTTCCATCGATGGGCTGGATATCCGGGATGTGACCCAGAAGAGCCTGCACGAAAGCATCGGCATCGTCCAGCAGGATGTGTTCCTGTTTGCGGACACAGTGTTTGAGAACATCCGCTACGGCAGGCCCGACGCCACCATGCATGAGGTGGAGGAAGCCGCCAAGCAGGCGGAAATCTACGACGATATCATGGCCATGCCAAACGGTTTCCAGACCTATGTAGGCGAGCGGGGCACTCTGCTGTCCGGCGGACAGAAGCAGCGCATCGCCATCGCCCGAATTTTCCTGAAAAATCCGCCGATTCTGATTCTGGACGAGGCCACCTCCGCTCTGGATTCCGTGACGGAAGCGAAGATTCAGCGGGCCTTTGACAATCTGGCCAAGGGCCGCACCACTTTGATTATCGCCCACCGCCTGAGTACCATCCGCAGTGCCGGCCGCATTGTGTCCATCGCCGACGGCGTGATCACCGAATGCGGCACCCACGCAGAGCTGCTGGAAACCGGCGGCATCTACTCCCAGCTGTACAAGACCCAGAACGCGCTGGCCCTAGACGCACTGAAAGAATAAAACGCACTTGTATTTTGCTATGCAATGCAATAGAATGAAAAGTGAAGAAAACCGGTATTGACGGTGTGACCGCCAGGGTAGGGCGGGGGCAAGCCCCCGCCCTACGGTGGGTAAAAGAAGGGGGATTATTATGACATCCAGTGAACTGAGAGCCATTGCCCGGCGGAATTTGGAAGGAACCTGGGGCATTTCCGTAGGTGTGGCGCTGGTGGCGGCCCTTCTGGGCGGCTCCATGACCGGCGCCGGGAGCAATGTCAATTTTAACGTCAACGAGGAGAGTATCCGCAATCTGCCGCCCGTATTCTGGACGATTTTGCTGCCGCTGGCATCCATGGCCGGACTGCTGAGCCTGACGGCCCTGATTCTCGGCGGCGTGGTGGAGCTGGGCTACGCAAAATTCCTTCTGAAGCAGTACGACAAAAAGGAACTGCAATTTTCCGATCTGTTCAGCCAGTTTGACCGATTCGGCACCGGCTTTGCCCAGAAGTTTCTGCGGACGCTGTATACCTGCCTGTGGACGCTGCTGTTTGTCATTCCCGGTATCGTCAAGGGCCTGAGCTACGCCATGACGCCCTTTATTCTGGAGGAGCACCCGGAGATGACCGCCTCGGAAGCTATCAAGGTCTCTATGAAGCTGATGGATGGGCACAAGATGGATCTGTTCATTCTGGGCCTGACCTTCATCGGCTGGCAGATCCTGGCCTGCCTGACCATGGGTATCGGATTCCTGTTCCTGAATCCCTACATGAACGCCGCCTATGCGGCCTTCTACCGCAGTATTTCCGGACAGCGGCAGGAAGCCAGAGCCTACGCGCCGCCGGTGGAATTCTGATGTTTACAGTATGCAAAAAGCTGCCATTCCGTGGGGAATGACAGCTTTTTCTTCATTGTTTCCCTTCTTTTTCTTCCTTGATCTGGGCTTGCAGGTGGACGGAGAGCACAGCCAGAGACGTAGCCATGTTCTCGTTCTGCACCAGAATGTTGGCGGGCACGTCCAGATGGGTGGGGGCGAAATTCCAGATGGCCTTGATGCCCCCGGCAATCAGCAGATCGGCAACGCTCTGGGCGCCCTCGGCGGGGACAGTGATGATGCCCATAAGCACCTTGTGGGTGCGGCAGAATTTGGCCAGCTCCGTCAGATTGTAAACGGGCTTACCCTCCTCGGTCCTCTTGATCTTGGGAGCGATGTCGAAGGCGGCCAGAATGTTCAGGCCGTACTCGTCGAAGCCCTTATAGCCCATCAGGGCCTGCCCCAGCTTGCCCGCGCCGATGAGCACGGCGTCGGTGGTGTTGTCGTAGCCCAGAAACTGCTCGATGTCATCGATCAGGGCCTCCCGCTGGTAGCCGATCTTGGGCCGTCCGCCGTCAGACACCATGGCCAGATCCTTGCGAACCTGTACCTCGCCCATGTCCAGAGCGTTGGCCAGCGCCGTGGCGGAGATGTTGGGAGACGCGCCTTCCGGCATATTTTTTAGATACGCCAGATAGCCGGGCAAACGCTTCAGCACGGCCTTGGATATTTTCTTCTGTTCCATAGTAACCTCAATTTCCAATCGGTACAAAAATATATCGATATAATTCCGTATCGATTATACCATACCGAATCCCAAAAATCAAGCGCAGCTTGTCTGGCGCAAGAATTCTTTTCGCAGTCTTTGCAGAATCCGCTTTTCAAGCCGTGAGATGTAGGATTGGGAGATGCCCATGGTCTGGGCCACCTCTTTCTGGGTCAGCTCCTTCCGGCCCTCCAGCCCGTAGCGCAGGAACACAATCTCCTGCTCCCGGGGCGGCAGGGTTTCCAATGCCTGACGCAGGACTTTTTTGTCCACATCCTCCTCCAGGGGCCGGGAAATGGCGTCCTCGTCGGTGCCTAAAATATCGGACAGCAGCAGCTCGTTTCCCTCACAGTCCATGTTGATGGGTTCGTCCAGGGAGATTTCCCCCTTCTGGTTGGCGGTTTTGCGGATGTACATGAGGATTTCGTTTTCGATGCACCGGGAGGCGTAGGTGGCAAGCTTTATCTTTTTCTCCAATCGATAGGTGCCGATGGCCTTCATCAGTCCGATGGTGCCGATGGAGATCAGGTCCTCAATATTGATGCCGGTGTTCTCAAACCGTCGTGCGATGTAGACAACCAGCCGCAGATTGTGCTCCACAAGGGCCTGTTTCGCGCCTTCATCCCCCTGCTCCAGAGCCTCCAGCGCAGCCTGCTCCTGGGCCCCCTTCAGTGGCGGGGGCAGAATGTCGCTGCCGCCGATGTAAAAAATGTCCTGTTCCCGCGTCAGTCCCAAGATGCTCAGCAGTTTCCGCAGATTCATAATGCCCCTCCTGTCAGCGCCTGATACATTCCCGTGTTACTCAGCCCTTCGGCGGCAAAGGCCGCCAGCACCGTTTGTTCCTTTTTCCCCACCACCGCGCCGGGAAACCGCATGGCAAGCAGCAGCCCGCCGCTGTTTCCTACTGCGTGATAGGGGATGAGCCGCAGTCCCGGCAGGGGCCGGGCGGCCATGGTTTCCAGCGGGGCGGACAGCTGACGCTGGGTCAGTCCGGTGAGCTGTTCCCCGATCTCCCCGGACACCACCAGCACCGGCTCCCCGGTGATGGGGTCCCGCAGAGTGTTGCCGGTGTCCCGCAGAGCGGTGAAGGACGCTGTTTTTCCCCCGTAGCGCAGGGTCACGGGCACATATTCCCGGCCCACCGCCCCGTCTCCGAAGGACACCCGGCACAATAGCCACACCCCCGCCGCCCCCAGGGTCAGGGCGGCGAAATTCTGACGGGTAGAGCACAGGGCCATGCCCCCCAGCGCCAGACTCAGCAGCAGGAATACCCCGCCCCGCTTCACCGCGTCCCGCCGGAGCCCGAAGGCGACCGCCGCCATCAGGCACAGGCTGACGCACCGCCAGAGGAAATTCCCCAGAAAGCGGAACCCCGGCAGCAGGCAGCAGCCGGCGTAGATACTGCCGAAGACCGCCGCCAGCGCGCACCGTCCGGGAGCGGCAGGGAAGCCCGACAGGCGGTTGGTCCCCAGCAGCAGCAGAAAATCCACCAGGAAGTTGAGAAGCATCACAAGATCCAGATACACCGTCAACACGTCCACCTCCTTGTGTCCCAGTATAGCCCCCGGGGACAAAGAAGTCGGTCGCAAAGCAGTCCCACCTCAGCCGCAAGTTCCAAGGAAAAATCCCCCCGACTGGCATCAGTCGGAGGGATTGGCTTTTTCTATGGTGCGGATGTTCTTTTCCGCCTTAAACCGGGGGGTCATGACCTCGTGCCCGCAGCCCATGCACCGCAGCCGGAAGTCTGCCCCGGTGCGCAGCACCAGCCACCGCTTTTCCCCGCAGGGATGGGGCTTTTTCATAACCAGAATGTCGTTGATTTTGATGTCCATAAAACCCTCCTTGCTTCGTAGGGGACGGCGTCCTCGACGTCCCGGCGGCACAGGTTTCAAATTCGCAAAATCCAATGCGCAATGGCAGGCTGCTCCGTTGGGACGTCGAGGACGCCGCCCCTTACGGACTATGCAGGAAGAAACGATACCGAGCAGAACCCAATGGTGTAACGACTACACACCAGTTCCGTAACGCATTGGCTGGCGGCCCTGCCGCCGGGGCGTCGAGGACGCCGCCCCCTACGGATTTTGCTTGATTTTGTCCCAATACTGCTTCGCGGCCTGCTCCATTTTATTATCCGCGTATTCATAATAATGGGTTCCCACCAGCTCGTCGGGCAGATATTGCTGCCGAACCCAGTGGTTTGGATAGTCGTGGGGGTATAGATACCCCTGCTCCCGCTCCATGGTGTAGGAGTCCGCGTGAACGTTTTGCAGGTGCCGGGGGAAATTCCCGGTTTTGCCCCGGCGCACGTCCGCCATCGCCGCGTCCAGGGCGATGTGACCGGAATTGGACTTGGGGCTGGTGGCCATCAGCACGGCGGCATCTCCCAGAGGAATCCGGGCCTCCGGCATTCCCAGTTTCAGGGCCATGTCCACGCAGGCGTTGACGATGGGGATGATTTGTGGGTAGGCAAGGCCCACGTCCTCGGCGGCGATGACCATGAGACGGCGGCAGGCGGAGGGCATCTGTCCCGCTTCCAGCAGCCGCGCCAGATAGTGGCAGGCCGCGTCCGGGTCGGAGCCGCGAATGGACTTTTGCAGGGCGGACAGCAGATCGTAATGGTTGTCCCCGTCCCGGTCGGCCCGCAGAGCGCTCTTCTGGGTGACGGCCTTGGCGTCGGAGAGCGTCAGGGGCAGAACCCCACCTTGGGGCTGCCCGGCGGAGAACAGAACCTCCACCGCGTTCATGGCCTTGCGCAGATCGCCGCCGCAGGCCATGGCGATGTACTCCAGCGCGCCCTCCTCGGCCTGGGCTTTCAGAGCGGTGCGGTTTTCCATGAAAGCAACCGCCCGGTGCACCGCTTTCAGGGCCGCTTCCGCCGAAATCTGCTTGAACTCAAATACGGTGGAGCGGCTTAAGATAGCGTTGAATACATAAAAATAGGGATTCTCCGTGGTGGAAGCAATCAGGGTAATCTTGCCGTTTTCGATGTGCTCCAGCAGGGATTGCTGCTGCTTTTTGTTAAAGGATTGAATCTCGTCCAGGTACAGCAGAACCCCGTTGGGAGCCATGAAGGTGTCCAGCTGGGCCACAATTTCCTTGATATCCGCCGTGGAAGCGGTGGTGGCGTTGAGCTTGTACAGGGTGCGGTTGGTTTGCTTGGCGATGATGTTGGCCACGGTGGTCTTTCCTGTGCCGCTGGGGCCGTAGAAGACCATGTTCGGGATATTTCCGGAGTCAATGAGCCGCCGCAGCACGGCGTTTGGCCCCAAGATATGCTCCTGACCGTAAACCTCGTCCAGTGTGGTGGGCCGCAGAAGATCGGCCAATGGCTGATACATTTTCAGCCCCCCTTTAAGTATAGTTGACAGTGGACAGTTGACAGTGAACAGTTGAGAGGAAAAACTGTCAACTATCAACTGTCAACTGCTCAGAATGTTGCCACGTCTGGTTCCGCAGGCTGTGCCCCGGTGGTGACCTCGACAGCAGTCAGCACCGGGCCAAGCTCTCCTTTGTACAGGGGGTGCTTTTCGGCGGCGATCTTCGCCGTCACCATGACCCAATCCCGGCTTTTCAGCTTGGCGGCATCGGCGTAACGGCAGGGGATGCCGCAGAACTGGATGTCCTCCACGCAGCAGGTCATGACGAACCGGCCCGGGGCGAACATACCGTTCTTGTCCCGGCGGAGCATGGCCACCTGTCCCTTGAAGCGGACGGTTTTGCCGTCGTACTTCTGGGGCTCCTCGGATACGTCTCGGTAGAACAGGGCATAGTCCTCGTCCTTGACTTCGATGACGGGTGCATTGATATCGAAGGGCAGGGGGTCTTCAATCTCGTCAAATTCCGTGGTGCCGTCGGTGTAGTCATAGAGAATGTCGATGCGGCGGGAGGCGGCCCGGGCCAGCTTGTGGTAGGGCATCACGTCCGCGCCCTTTTCCAGCCGGTTGAACACCACCATCTGGGCGCCCACCAGCTTGTCCATCACCAGATTGCGCATATTGGCGTTGAAAGCCATGATGGTGGTGCTGTCAGCGAACATGACCTCCTGGGCAACCACCCAGCCCTCGGGGAAGCGCATATACAGGTCTCCCACCTGCTGCATACCGTTCAGCTCCGCAACCACCCGTTCGGCCTTGTACTTTTTCTGCAAGGCCTGCAATTGCTTGGTGGTGACGGTCTGCTGGTCCAGAACCTCAATATAGACGTTCTTGTGGGGATAGGTGGACAGGTCGTATTCCTCCTCGCCCTCCTCAAAGAGCAGCAGCAGCGTCCGTTCGCCGGCGTTGAACCGCTCGTCCTCCAAGGTCTCCTGAATGAATTTCGTCTTGCCGGAATCCAAAAATCCGGTGAAGGCGTATACGGGAATCTCCTGCATGGCTTACACCCCGAACAGCTGCGCGATGCCGTGCTCGTCCAGCTTGGAGCCGATGACGCACAGCTTGCCGGTGATGTCGGCGGAGCCGGTACGGACGCTACACTCCTCCGGCACATAGTCGAAGTGAATCCAGCTGCCGTCGGCGGCGGGCAGGATGCCCTTGGCCCGGAGAATCATACCGTACTTGCCGGAATCCAGGGCGTGCAGGGCGTTTTCAATGGCGGTTTTGTCAAACTTCTTGGCAGTCTCCACGCCCCAGGAGGTGAACACCTCGTCAGCGTCGTGGTCGTGGTGATGATGCTCGTGCTCGTGATCATGGTCGTGGCAGCCGCAGTCGCAGTGCTCGTCATGCTCATGATGGTGCTCGTGGTCGTGATGATGGTGCTCATGCTCCTCATCATGGTCGTGGTGGCAGCAGTGCGCCTCGTCCTCGTGACCATGGTGGTGCTCATGGCAGCCCTCATCGCCGTGATGGTGGTGGCACTCGTGGTCATCGTCATCTTCGTCATGGTGGTGATGATGCTCGTGGTCATGACCGCAGCAGCAATCGTCGTCCTCGTCGTGGTCATGATGATGGTGATGATGCTCATGCACCAGCTGGGCAAGCTCGTTGGCCAGGGTGGACTGGCCCTCCATGGCGGCGGTGAGCTGCTCGCCGGTGAGCTGACCCCAGGGGGTGGTGACGATGACGGCCTTATCGTTGTGCTCCCGCAGCAGGGCGACAGCGGCGTCCAGTTTCGCCTGAGGGATGGAGTCGGTGCGGGACAGGATGATGGCGGAGGCGGTCTCAATCTGGTTGTTGTAGAACTCGCCGAAGTTCTTCATATACACCTTGACCTTGCCGGCGTCCACCACGGCCACGGTGTAGCCCAGGGTGACTTCCTCGTTCATGACCTTCTTCACCGCGCCGATGACGTCGGACAGCTTGCCCACGCCGGAGGGCTCGATGAGGATGCGGTCGGGGTTGTACTCCGCGATGACCTTGGTCAGAGCCTTACCGAAGTCGCCCACCAGCGAGCAGCAGATGCAGCCGGAATTCATTTCGGTGATGCTGATGCCCGCGTCCTGCAAAAAGCCGCCGTCAATGCCGATTTCGCCGAATTCGTTCTCGATGAGCACGATTTTCTGGCCCTTGTAGCTTTCCTGAATCATTTTTTTAATCAGCGTGGTCTTGCCGGCGCCCAGGAAGCCGGAGTAGATATCAATTTTTGTCATAATAATGCGTCACCTTTCCAGTGTTATTTATTTTCTCAACATATTATTATAGCACGTTTTGATTGGAAATTTTTGAAAATGCTGTAAACTTTTAGATGGCGTCCTGCCAGGCTTTGCACACATCCACCCAACCGAGGAAGCCAGAGAACCGCTCCAGCTCTTCGATGGTCAGCTCAATGGCGCTGTTGCTGCTGCCGGCGGCGGGGAAAACCGTGGGAAAGCGCTTCAGAGAAACGTCCAGATAAACCTCCACGCCCTCGTTCACCGCGAAGGGACACACCCCGCCCACGGCGTGGCCGATGCGCTCCGCGGCATCCTCATGGGACAGCATTTTCGCCTTGACGCCGAACCGGGCCTTATATTTGGCGTTGTCCACCTTGGCATCCCCGGCGGTCACGATGAGGATGGGGGTATCATGGACGCCGAAGGACAGGGTTTTGGCAATGCGGCAGGGTTCGATTTTCAGCGCCTGTGCCGCCAGCTCAACGGTGGCGCTGGATACGGGAAACTCCAGAATCCTGTCTGCCATGCCGTACTGGGCAAACCAGTTCCTTACTTTTTCAATCGACATTGTGTTCCTTCTTTCTATGAGGGGGTAAAGCTTTCTTCTACCGGGTATTCGTCTGTATCGGAAAAATGCCACCATTCCGCGGAATAGCCCCGAAAACCGTGTTTTTCCATGAGGATTTCCAGAAGCTCCGCATGGGCTGCCGCGGTTTGGGTGCAGTCGGCATAATCCCGGTCGGCTTTGGCGGAAAAGTCGTCAAAGCCCGTGGGCATTTCCAGTTCGTTCCCATCCATGTCCACCAGCGTGACGTCCACGGTGTTGCCCCGGCTGTGGGAGCTGAAACCTTTCTGGGGATTGGCCACAAAGGCTGGGTCGGGGCAGACCTCCCAGAGCCTGAACTGCGCGCTGACCGGGCGAAAGCCATCCCAGATTTTTAAGGAGAGTCCCAGCTGGGCCAAGTCTTCGCTGACCGCCAGCAGCTTTTTCACGGTGCCGTAACGAAGGTAAGCATCGGAGAAATCGTAGATGACCTGACCGGTAAAATTCCGGTCCGTGGCGTACAGCAGCTCCTGCCGGGCCGAGGGAATATAATCCAGCACCCGCACGAAATCCTCCGGGGCTGGCTCCGGCAGGGTGGTTTCCTCTGTCTCCGGGGGGAGGGTTTCCGGCGGAGCGGTCTGCGTCGGGACTGTCTCAGAGGTGGGCGCTTCCGTTTCCGCAGGCGCTTTTTCGCAGCCGCAAAGCAGAAGAAAAAGTACCAGAATCAGGGAAAGAAGCCGTACTTTCATGGTGTTTCCTCCGTGAGCCGGATGCCCTTCATGTGGTCAATCATGGCCCGCATGGGGGCGGACAGCCACTTTTCCCGGCGGTAAAGCAGCTGCTTCCAGACGGCGATCCGCAGATCCGGCACATTCAGCCGCTTCAGCTGTCCGGAACGAACCATGTTATCGGTAACGTAATCCGGCAGGAAGGACAGACCCATATTTTCCCCCACCAGCTTGCAGATCAGGTCTGCCTGGCCGGTTTCCAGCACGGGGGTGATTTCCAGAGAGCTGCGGGCCAGCTGCTCGTCCATCAGGCGGCGGTAGCTCATGCCCTTTTCCGTCAGCAGGAAGGGCTCCTCCAGAAGCTGTTCCAGCGCCACCGACCGCAGGGCAGCCAGCGGGTGACGGGGGGAGGCCACAAAATGCACGCCGATTTCTTCTTCGTCGGCGATGACGTAATTTGTGTCGTAAACGTGGTCGTCCATGGTGCAGATCATGTCCACATCGTTGTGATCCAGAGATTCCAGCAGCGCGCTGGTGTCCAGAGTGGTGATGTGCAGGCAGACCCTGGGGTAGGCGGCCCGGAACCGGGCGTAGTGTCCCACAATCAACGGCTCGCACAGGGAGTCCGCCATGCCCAGCCGCAGCATTCCCGCCGGCTCCCGCCGCCGCTGGGAACCCAACAGCATCTCCTGCCCGGTGTGGCAGATCTGCTGGGCATAACCCAGGGCGTCCCGTCCGGCGTCGGTCAGAGTGACGGTGTGGCCGATGCGGTCAAAGAGCTGGGCACCCATTTCCTTTTCCAACTGTTTAATCTGAAAGGAGATGGTGGGCTGGGAATAGCCCAGCTTTTCCCCGGCCCGGGTGAAGCTGCCCAGTTCAGCGACCTCTATAAAAATACTCAGCGCCCGCAGATCCATAGCTGGCCTCCTGAAATTTAGAATATAAATGGATTTCATTTAATTCATCGATTGGACTTATGCCGCTATCTATTATATACTCGTTGTGAATTCTGTCAAGAGGTAGATAAAATGGGTATTATTTCGGCAGTATACAATTTTCTTTGGGGAGATTTGTTCACGATTCCCATTGGCGGCGGAATCGGCATCTCCCTGCTGGTGGCCCTGCTGATTCCGGCGGGACTGTATTTCACAGTGCGTACCCGGCTGCTGCCCCTGCGGTGCTTCCCGGAAATGCTGCGGGTCATGATTCGCCGGGAATCCGGCGGGAAGAGCGGCGCCATTTCCGGTTTGCAGGCCCTGATTGTGTCCACGGCTACACGGGTCGGCATGGGCAATATGGTGGGCGTTGTGGCGGCGATTTCCGTGGGCGGTCCCGGCGCGGTGTTTTGGATGTGGGTGACGGCCCTGATG
The DNA here is from genome assembly GCA_022786965.1 of Clostridiales bacterium. Classification (GTDB taxonomy): domain Bacteria; phylum Bacillota; class Clostridia; order Oscillospirales; family Oscillospiraceae; genus Faecousia. Next base: position 6,559 of record JALFXH010000019.1, on the reverse strand, counting down.
GGCGCGTCCACTGCCTTCGTGGAAGCCACGCTGGCCCAGCTTTACAAGGAGAGTGACCCCCTGTTCGGCGGCTACCGGGGCGGCCCGGCCTATTACATCCACGCTTTTTTCAGCCGGGGGAAGAAGAAAAGCATCCTGGCCGCGGCCTTTGCCCTGTCGGGCCTCCTGTGCTGGTGTGGCGTGAGCCAGGTCATCAGCAACTCCGTCTCCGCATCCTTCCAGAATGCCTTTTCCATCCCGCCCATGGTGTCCACGGTGGTGCTGGTGGCCCTGGCGGCGGTGGTGGTGCTGCGGAAAAACGCCAGTGTGAAGGTGCTGGACGTCATCGTGCCCATTATGGCGGGGTTCTATTTTCTGCTGGCGATTTTTGTCATTGTGAAAAACGCCGCTCTGCTGCCTGGCGTCTTCTCCCGCATTGTGGAGGAGGCCTTCGGTCTGCGGCAGGCGGTGGCGGGGGGGTTCGGCGCGGCGCTGATGAACGGCGTCAAGCGGGGCCTGTTCTCTAATGAAGCAGGCAGCGGCTCCGCTCCCTGCGCCGCCGCGGCTGCCAAGGTCAGCCATCCGGCTAAGGCGGGACTGCTGCAGGCCTTCGGTGTCATCCTGGACACCATCGTCATCTGCACCTGCACCGCCATGATCATGCTGCTGGCTCCTCAGGATGCGCTGGAAAACTTAAGCGGCATGGCCCTGCTGCAAACTGCTATGGGCTGTCATTTTGGACAGTGGGGCGTGATTTTCGTGGCAATTACCCTGTGGCTGTTCAGTTTTTCCACCTTTATCGGCATTCTCTATTATGCCCGCTCCAACGTGGCCTATCTGTTCGGCGACCGCTGGGCGGCTCAGACCGGCTTTCAGCTTCTGGCGCTGGTGATGCTGTTCATCGGCGGACTGGCGGCCTACACCTTCGTGTGGGATCTGGGAGATATCGGCATTGGTCTCATGACTATTTTCAACCTGATTGCCGTGGTGCCCATGTCCGGGCAAGCGATTCAGGCTCTGAAAGATTATGAATCCCGAAAGGAGGAACTGCGATGAGTCGGATTTTGGAGGTCTGTGTGGATTCCTACGCCTCCGCCATGGCGGCAATCGCCGGGGGAGCGGACAGGCTGGAGCTGTGCAGCGCCCTGAGCGTAGGGGGTCTGACCCCCTCGGCGGCGCTTTTGCGGCAGCTTCGCCGGGCAAGCAATATTCCTATCCGCTGTCTGATACGCCCCCGGGGCGGAGACTTCCTCTATACAAAAGAGGAAGTGGAACAGATGGCAATGGAGATGCGGGTCCTTAGGGATGCGGGAGCGGATGGCTTTGTCATCGGCTGTCTGACCGCCGACGGTGAGTTGGACGGGAACGCCATGGAGCCGCTCCTAAAAGAAGCATCCGGGCTGGGCCTGACCCTGCACCGCTGCATCGATGTGTCCCGAAATTTGGAGGATACCTACCGCAAGGCAGCGCAGCTGGGGTTTGATACCGTACTGACCAGCGGCGGCGCGGGAAAGTGTCTGGACGGAATGAAAACCGTCGGCAGGCTTTTGGTAATCCGGGACACAGAGAACGGCCCGGAGGTTCTCATCGGCGCGGGTGTTAACGCGAAGGTCATCACCGTTTTCCGGGAGAAATTCCCCCAGTCCCGGGCCTTCCACATGAGCGGCAAAACGGAAATCGAAAGCGGAATGCGCTTTCGCCGGGAGGGGGTCCCCATGGGTTTGCCGGGTCTGGACGAGTGGCACATCCCGGTGACCAGCGAGGAAGCGGTTAAGGAAGCAAAGAAACAACTGTTGTAAAGAAAAGCTGTCATCCCGAGGGAGGCGAAGCCGAGTCGAGGGATCTTGGCACCGATTTGACCACATTCAGGGACGTAAGTGCGTAGATCCTTCGACTCGCTTACGCTCGCTCAGGATGACACAACACTTTTACCACATTACTGGGCAACGCCGGTCGAGGGGCCCAAAGATGTTCGATGACTGCCAGTGTCCGTAACGCATTGTCAGCGGCGACTCGCCGCAAAAAATTCCGGGTTTCGACTGAAACCCGGAATTTTTTTATGCGGTTTACTTGGCGCGGGTACCGAAGTTGACGGAGGTGTCGCCCTGGGCGTTGACGCCGAACTCGTAGTCCTTGCCGGGCAGCACGGCGTTCATGAAGATGCCCACCAGAGCGGCAACGGCCAGACCGGACAGGCTGATGGTCACGGAGCCAACAGGAATCACGATGGCGCCGTTGTAGCTGACGCCCACAGCCAGACCCAGGATCATAGCGGCAATCAGCACGTTGCGGCTCTTGGTGAAGTCCACCTGATTTTCCACCACATTGCGGACACCGACGGCGGAGATCATGCCGTACAGCACCAGGCTGACACCGCCCATGGTGGCGGCGGGCATGGCGACGATCAGAGCGGCGAACTTGGGGCAGAAGGACAGGATGATGGCGAAGACGGCGGCAAGACGAACAACCATGGGATCGTAGACCTTGCTCAGCGCCAGCACGCCGGTGTTCTCACCGTAGGTGGTGTTGGCGGGAGCGCCGAACAGGGAGGCCAGCGTGGTGGCCAGACCGTCGCCCACCAGCGTGCGGTGCAGACCGGGGTCAGCCACGAAATTGCGGCCCACGGTGGAGGAGATGGCGCACATATCGCCAATGTGCTCCACGATGGTAGCCAGGGCGATGGGGGCGATGGTGATAACGCTGGTCAGCAGGAGCCCGGCGTCATAGTCCTTGGAGAAGATGGAGAACACGGTGTTGCCCCAGATCACGGGGATGCCGAACCACTTGGCGGAAGCCACGGCGGAAGCAACATTTGCCCGGGCGGAGGGATCGACGATCAGGGCGAACAGGTAGGAGGCCACCACACCCAGTAGGATGGGGACGATCTTGACCATGCCCTTGCCCCAGATGTTGCAGGCCACGACCACCAAAATGGCAACCAGCGCGATGAGCCAGTTGGTGCGGCAGTTGTTGATGGCGGAGCCGGCCAGAGACAGGCCGATGCAAATGATGATGGGGCCGGTGACGATGGGGGGGAAGTAACGCATGACCTTGCCGGCGCCGAAGGCCTTGAAGAAGCCGGCCAGCACCAGATACACAAGACCGGCGATGGCCACGCCGAAGCAGGCGTAGGGCAGCATCTCGGTGTTGGCGGAGCCGTCAGCCAGCATGGGGGCGATGGCTGCGTAGCCGCCCAGGAAGGCAAAGGAGGAACCCAGGAAGGCGGGCACCTTCCGGCCGGTGATCAGGTGGAACAGCAGGGTGCCGAGGCCGGCGAACAGCAGGGTGGTGGACACGTTCAGGCCGGTGAGGGCGGGCACCAGAACCGTTGCGCCGAACATGGCGAACAGGTGCTGAAGGCCGAGAACCAGCGTCTTGGGCGTGCCGAGAGTTTTTACGTCGTAGACCGCTTCATTGTTTTCCATAGAAATGAGAGCCTCTCTTTCTTCATTAATTTGTATCCGTGGCAAGTATACTCTGATTACGTTGGTTTTTCAATGACTTTTTGCGCTGGAATTTGGCAGGATTCCACTTTTCCTTTTGTGGAAAATCACGGAGTATGGGTTTTTCCCTTTTTTCGGGTGAAACCATAAGCCGCCGGGACAGGGCAATATTTGCACGTCCGCGGTCTGTGGGCGATTGTTTTTTGCGCAAATACAACATTTCCGCTCCCAGCGATTGACAATTCCTGATTTTGCAATTATACTATCCTCTATATTTCAGCACAAAGTGCTTTTTCGGAGGGAAAGCAACCAATGGTATATAAATGGAATGTGACGATTCCGAAGCTGTCCGGTGACACGCCCCGCCGCGCCTACATCTGGCTGCCGGAGGATTATGAAGAAAATGCAGACAAACGCTATCCCGTCATGTATATGTTCGATGGGCATAACGTGTTCTTTGACGAGGACGCTACCTTTGGAAAATCCTGGGGCATGGCCAAATTCATGCAGGAGAATCCCAGAGACCTGATCATCGTTGCCGTGGAGTGCAACCACGAGGGCAACCGCCGTCTGGTAGAGTACGCCCCCATGACCTACACCAATTCCGAGCACGGCCACATCAAGGGCAAGGGCAGCGTGATGATGAACTGGATGGTAAAAGAGCTGAAGCCCTATATTGACGAAACCTACCGCACCCTGCCGGACCGGAAGAACACCATCATCGCCGGTTCCTCCATGGGCGGCCTGATTGCTCTGTACGGCGTGACGGTGTATAACCACATTTTCCAGCGGGGGGCCTGTCTGTCACCCAGCCTGTGGGTGGCTCCCGGCAAGGTGCTGGAATTTGTGGCCCGGGCCCATATCCGCCGGGATACCCAGGTCTATATGGACTACGGCGAGCTGGAAATGTTCAACCACGCGGCAACCCCGGAATCCATGATCTCCACGGCCCATCTGCTGCTGACCAAGCGGGTGAATCTGGCCCTGCGGATCGTCCCCGGTGGCAACCACAGTGAGGCCAGCTGGGAAAAGCAGATTCCCATTTTTATGGACTGTCTGGGACTTTAGGTATCCCCTGTCATCCTGAGCGAGCGCAGCGAGTCGAAGGATCTTTCCACTTCCTGATTTGCATATGGAGGGATAGAATGTACTACGTCTATTTTCTGACAAATTGGGACGACTCTGTGCTTTACATTGGCGTGACGAACAACCTTCCCCGACGCCTATACGAGCACCGCAACGGTTTGGTGGACGGCTTTACGAAGAAGTACAATGTTCATAAGCTGGTGTACTATGAGTACACCAATGACGTGTACAGCGCAATTTCACGGGAAAAACAACTCAAAAAGTGGACAAGGGCGAAAAAGAACGCTCTGGTTGTAAAAGAAAATCCTGAATGGCGTGACCTATCACAGCAGTGGGATTGAAGTTCGAAGGCGGAAGATCCTTCGACTCGCTTCGCTCGCTCAGGATGACATAAAGGAGAGATAGAAAATGGAAATTCGGTACGAAAAGCATTGGAGCGGTTACCTGAACCGGGAGATGGAGTTCAAGATCTACGGCAGCTGCGGCAAGCCTATCCTGTTCATTCCCTGTCAGGCGGGCCGGTTCTGGGATTTTGAGTCCTTCCACATGGTGGACTACTGGGCTCCCTGGATTGAGTCCGGCAAGTGCATGGTCTTCGCCATCGACACCATCGACAACGAGGCCTGGGCCGCCATCGGCGCGGACAACCGCTGGCGCATCGAGAACCACGAGAAGTGGTATAACTACGTTGTGAATGAAATGGTTCCCACCATCAAGCACATCGCGGGCCTTGCCAACGGCTATGATCAGGGCATTCTGACCTTCGGTGCTTCCATGGGCGCCATGCACGCGGCAAACCTGTACTACCGCCGTCCGGACCTGTTCGACAGCTGCTTCGCCATCTCCGGCCTGTATGACAACAAGGAGTTCTTTGGCGATTACTGCGACGATCTGGTCTATAACAACTGCCCCTGCCTGTACCTGCAGAACCTGCCCGACGGCCACTTCTATAAGGATATGTACAACAGCCAGAAGAGCCTGATTGTCTGCGGGCAGGGCGCGTGGGAAGAGCCGCTGCTGGAATCCACCCGGTGGCTGGACACCGTGTGCTGCCAGAAGGGCATCCACACCCGGTTCGAATACTGGGGACTGGACGTGAACCACGACTGGCCCTGGTGGTATAAGATGGTGCAGACCTACCTGCCCTGGTTCCTTGGATAAGCTATAAAAAAGATAGAAGATAGGAGAAAAGCTATGAAAAACTTTGTGTTTATTTCCCCCAATTTCCCCATGACCTACTGGAAGTTCTGCCGGGAGCTGAAGAACAACGGCATGCGGGTGCTGGGCATCGGCGACTGCCCCTACAATGAGCTTTTGCAGGAACTGCGGGATTCCCTGCACGAATACTACAAGGTAAGCTCCTTGGAAAACAGCGATGAGGTCTTCAAAGCCGTGGCCTTCTTCACCTTCAAGTACGGCAAGATCGACTGGTTGGAGAGCAACAACGAATACTGGCTCATGCGGGACGCCTGGCTGCGCACCGAGTTCAACATCACCACCGGCCCCAAGCTGGAAGATATGGACAAGATCAAGTACAAGTCCGCCATGAAGGAATACTACGCCAAGGCAGGTCTGCCCACCGCCCGGTGGCACATTGTGGAGGGCCTGGAGGACGCACTGGAATTTGCCCATACCGTGGGCTATCCCGTGGTTGTCAAGCCCGACAACGGCGTGGGTGCTGCCAACACCTACAAGCTGCGCTCTGACGAGGACGTCCAGTGGTTCCTTGACACCAAGGATGACAACATCTACATCATGGAGGAGTTCGTCAACGGCTATGTCCAGACCTTTGACGGCATTGTGGATTCCAAGGGCGAGATGCTCTTCGAGTCCGGCAACATTACCCCCCTGTCGCTCATGGACATTGTGAACACCGCCGGGGACTCTGTGTACTATCTGGTGAAGGAGCTGCCGGAGAAGATTCGTCAGGCGGGCCTTGCTACCGTCAAGGCCTTCGGCGTCAAGAGCCGGTTCATCCATCTGGAGTTCTTCGTCCTCAACGACGATCAGGAGGGCCTGGGCAAGAAGGGCGACGTGCTGGGTCTGGAGGT
>JALFXH010000157.1 GCA_022786965.1 Clostridiales bacterium | reverse complement strand
TACGGGAATCGAACCCATGTTACCGCCGTGAAAGGGCGGTGTCTTAACCGCTTGACCAACGGGCCTGGTAGCGGCAATCTGATTCGAACAGATGACATACCGGGTATGAACCGGCTACTCTACCAACTGAGTTATGCCGCCATGTGTGGTCAAAGGATTTCGGGCACCGCCGAAATCAGCTTCATCAGTATATCCTAAGATGTGTAATTTGTCAAGATTTATTTTTGTTTTTTTGCGGATTTTTTGGGGATACTTTCCGAGAGGTGTTGTACATGAAAATCGGTAAGTATCTGAGCCTGTTCTGCCTGGGGGGCGGCGCCTATGTGGGGCTGGAGCTATTGTACCGGGGCCGGAGCCATATCAGTATGTTCGGGGCGGGGGGGCTGTGTTTTTTGCTGCTGGGCAGACTGCGGCGGCGGAATCTGCCCATTCCCGCCAAAATCGGCGCGGGGGCGGGGACCATCACGGCGGTGGAGCTGGCCACGGGGCTGCTGGTGAACCGGGATTTTTCCGTCTGGGACTACCGGGGCCAGCCGGGGAATTTCCTGGGGCAGATCTGCCCCACGTTCATGGCCCTGTGGGTCCCCTTAAGCGCGGCGGGCATGGCCCTCTACGGCTGGACCGAGCGGGGACTGGACAGACTTTGGGAGAATCGATAAAAATGTAACGAATGCGGAAAGAAATTGTTGGAAACATGGTAAAATCCTGACTGCCGTCTGTAAAATTTGTGTGAAATCTATAAAAAACACACAATTTCCTATGGTTTGGTTCATTGACGGAAGTTCCGATTTCTGCTATCATAAGCGTAGACCCAAAGGGTCATTCCCGGAAGGAGGGATTCCTATGAATGGAGCCGCGATTGTGTGGCTTATCCTGATGGTGGTGTTCCTGGCGGCGGAGGCGGCCACGGTGGGCATGGTTTCTCTGTGGTTCGCGGCGGGATCGCTGGCGGCGCTGCTGACCGCCCTGGCTCACGGGCCTGTCTGGCTGCAAACCCTGCTGTTTCTTGTGGTGTCCGCGGGACTGCTGCTGGCGCTGCGGCCGCTGGCGAAAAAATACCTGTCGCCGAAGCTGACAGCCACAAATGTGGACAGCGTGGTGGGCTCCACGGGCCTGGTGACCGCCGCCATCGATAACGTATCCGCCGCCGGACAGGTGAAGCTGGGGGCCATGGAGTGGACGGCCCGGAGCACCTCCGGCCAGCCCATCCCCGTGGGAACCCGGGTGAAGGTGGATAAAATCGAGGGCGTCAAGGTGTACGTCTCCCCGTCGGAGGTTCCCGCCAACGTATAATTTGGAAAGAATAACAGGAGGTACTTATTATGTTGATTTTCTTCATTATCGCGATTATCGCGCTGGTCATTGTGGTCAGCAACATCGCCGTTGTCCAGCAGTCCCGGGCTTACGTCATCGAGCGGCTGGGCGCCTTCCAGACCGTGTGGGGCGTGGGCCTGCACTTCAAGGTCCCCTTCATTGACCGCATCGCCCGCCGGGTCTCCCTCAAGGAGCAGGTGCTGGACTATCCCCCTCAGCCCGTGATCACCAAGGACAACGTCACCATGCAGATCGACACCGTGGTCTACTTCCAGATCACCGACCCCAAGCTGTACGCCTACGGCGTGGAACAGCCTATGGCGGCTATGGAGACCCTGACGGCAACTACCCTGCGGAACATCATCGGCGATTTGGAGCTGGATCAGACCCTGACCAGCCGTGATGTGGTCAACACCAAGATGCGGGCCATTCTGGATGAGGCAACCGATCCCTGGGGCATCAAGGTCAACCGGGTGGAGCTGAAAAACATTCTGCCGCCCCAGGATATCCAGAACTCCATGGAGAAGCAGATGAAGGCCGAGCGTGACCGCCGTCAGGCCATCCTGCAGGCCGAGGGCCAGAAGAAGTCCGCCATCCTGATTGCCGAAGGTGAGAAGGAGTCCGCCATCCTCCGGGCCAGCGCCGAGAAGGAAGCCGCGATTCTGAAGGCGGAGGCCGAGAAGCAGGCTGCCATCCTCCGGGCCGACGGCGAAGCCCAGGCGATTCTGGCGGTGCAGAAGGCCATGGCCGATGCCCTGGAGCTGCTGAACCAGAAGGCTCCCAACGATCAGGTCATCAAGCTCAAGTCCATTGAAGCTATGCAGAAAATCGCCGACGGCAAGGCCACCAAGATCATCATTCCCAGCGAAATGCAGGGTCTGGTGGGTATGGCCAGCGGCATCGTGGAGAGCGTGAAGGATCAGTAATATGGGAAAGAAGGCTGACCGGTTCCTGATCACCTATTCCCAGGGAAACGCCTTTGGAAATCACCAACAGGTCTGGGTGGATAAACAGACCGGCGTGAATTACCTGTATATCACCCGGGGCGGTTACGCCGGCGGGTTGACGCCCCTGCTGAAAGCCGACGGAACCCCGGTGGTGACCCCGGTTTCCCGGTACGAAGAATAATCTGTTGTGCCCCCGGCTTTTGAAAAGCCGGGGGTTTTTCTGTACATTTCGTTCACCATGTATCGATATAAATAGATTGAAGTACAATTTTTTGTAAGTTATGAATAAAAATGTGGACAAATCATGAAAAGTGCGCTATGATATACCCGAATATATGCGGCCCGTTCCGCTAAATTTGAAAGAGGTGAAGAAACATGGCGTTTTCTTTTTTCGGCGGGGTGCACCCCAAAGAAAACAAATGGTACGCGTGCGACAAGGAAACCCAGGTATTTCCCGAACCGGACATCGTAGTCATTCCTATGGCGCAGCATATCGGCGCGCCCTGCAAGCCCCTGGTTGCCAAGGGGGATCTGGTGACCAAGGGTCAGAAGATCGGTGACAATCAGGGTTTGTGCGTCCCGGTTCACGCTTCCGTTTCCGGAAAGGTGAAGGCAGTGGAGGTTCGGCCCCACACCAACGGCAGCACCGTGCTCAGCGTGGTCATCGAGAATGACCATCTGGACACCCTGTGCGAGACAATCAAGCCCCGTTCTCAGGAGGAAGTGGATGAGCTGACCCCGGAGCAGCTGGTGGATATCATCCACGAGGCCGGCATCGTGGGTATGGGCGGCGCGACCTTCCCCACCCACGTCAAGCTCTCCGGCGGCATCGGCAAGGTGGACACTGCCATTATCAACGCCGGCGAGTGCGAACCCTACATCACCTCCGATGACCGGCTGTGCCGGGAGCATCCGGAGCAGGTGGTCAAGGGCCTTCAGATCATCATGAAGATCTTCGGCCTGAAGGAGGGCCACATCGGCATCGAGGACAACAAGCCCGAGGCCATCGCCGCCCTGAAGGCCGCCGCTACCGACGGCATCATCGTGGACGTGCTGCCCGCCAAGTACCCCCAGGGCGCTGAAAAACAGCTGATCTACGCCATTACCGGCAGGGAAGTGCCCTCCGGCGGACTGCCCGCCGCCGTGGGCTGCGCGGTGTTCAACGCCGCCACCACCCGGGCTATCTGCGAGGCGGTTTACGACGGCATGCCCCTGATCCAAAGAATCGTCACCGTCTCCGGCGACATTCTCATGGAGCCGAAAAACCTGCTGGTGCCCATCGGCACCGCCTTCAACGACCTGATCGAGGCTTGCGGCAGAAACGAGAACCCCTACAAGGTCCTCTCCGGAGGCCCCATGATGGGCGTTGCCCAGTATGACCTGAGCGTTCCTACCATCAAGGGCGTCAACGCCGTCACGGTGCTGGGTAAGAACAACCACCACTTCGTGGAGGACCCCCACTGCCTGCGCTGCGGCAAGTGCATCGACGCCTGCCCCATGAAGCTGATGCCCGTGCTGATGTACAAGGCCTGGCAGGACGGCGACGTGGAGGAAATGAAGAAGAACAACATTATGGACTGCATCGAGTGCGGCTCCTGCGCCTATACCTGTCCCGCCAGCGTGCCGCTGGTGCTGGGCTTCCGGGTTGCCAAGCAGGTCATCCGCAACGCGTCCGCGCCGGTGAAGAAATAAGGAGGTGGAAATCAAATGGCACAGATGAAATACTTTTATGAGCTGACGATTTCCAGCTCGCCCCACGCTCACAGCCCCGTAACCACCCGCACCATCATGCGCGATGTGCTCATCGCTCTGGTGCCCGCATTGCTGGGTTCCATCTACTTCTTCGGCTTCCGGGCCCTGATGGTCACGCTGGTCAGCGCCGCTGCCTGCGTGTTCTTCGAGTGGCTGTACTGCCAGATCCTGAAGAAGCCCTGCAAGACCTATGACCTGTCCGCTTGCGTCACCGGCGTGCTGCTGGCCTTTGTGTGTCCCGTGACGATTCCTTACTGGACTATCATTCTGGGCGACGCTTTCGCCATCATGCTGGTGAAGATGCTGTTTGGCGGTCTGGGCAAGAACATTGTGAACCCTGCCCTTGCCGGACGTGCCTTCATGTTCAGCTGGCCTGTACTTATGAGCAACTGGGTCAAGGTTGGTTTCTCCAACGCTGCGGGCATCGTCTCCACCGCGGACGCCGTCACCGCCGCCACCCCGCTGGCGAACCTCCATCAGGGTGTGATGTGTGAAGAATCCATCGGCGCCCTGTTCCTGGGCAACGTGGGCGGCTGCATCGGCGAGACCTCCGCGCTGCTGCTGCTCATCGGCTTCGCTTACTTACTGATCCGCAAGGTGATCTCCGCCCGGATTCCCGTGACCTTCATCCTTACCGTGGCGGTGCTGACCTTCCTGTTCCCCCGGGGCAACGACCGGATCGCCTGGATGGCGGCGCAGGTCTTTGGCGGCGGCCTGATGCTGGGCGCCATCTTCATGGCCACCGACTACGTGACCTCCCCCGTGACCAAGCTGGGCCAGATCGTCTACGCCGTGGGCTGCGGCGTTCTGACCGTCATGATCCGCTACTTCGGCGGCTACAACGAGGGCGTTTCCTACGCCATTCTGTGCATGAACGTGTGCACAGTCCTGCTTGACAAGATCGGCCGCCCGGTGAAGTTCGGCGCGCCCAAGAAGGAGGCGGCGAAATAATGAAGACTGAAAGTAGTGCTGCGTACATCGCCCGTCTGGCGATCACCCTGCTGTTGATCACCGCCGTTGTGGCGGCGGGTCTGGCCTGCGTGAATGCCGTAACCTCTCCGGAGATCGAGGCGCTGAACGCCCAGAAGACCCAGAACGCCGTGGAAGCGGTGCTCCCCGGCGGCGGGGAGGAAATTGCCTTCACCGACGACAGCGGCATCGTATCCACGATTTATAAGGGCCAGTCCGGCTACGCCGTGGAGGTGACTCCCGCCGGCTTTAACGGCACCGTCACCATGATGGTGGGCGTGGACAATGCCGGTCAGGTGCTGGGCATCTCCATTGTGAGTCACACCGAGACCGCGGGCCTGGGTGCTGAGGCCGCTTCTCAGGGCGCCGCCGGCACCGCCTTCCGGGGCCAGTTCGCCGGCATGAGCGGCAGCGTCTCCGTTTCCAAGGACGGCGGTCAGGTGGATGCCCTCACCGGCGCCACCATCACCTCCCGGGCGGTCTGCACCGGTGTCAACGCCGCGCTGAACGCCGTGGCGAAGCTGGGTTAAGGAGGGTATTTGAATGGATTTCAAGAAACAATTCAAAGAGGGCCTGCTGACCAAAAACCCGGTGCTGGTTCAGCTGCTGGGTATGTGCTCCACGCTGGCCATTACCACCAGCCTGTTCAACGGCATCGGCATGGGCCTGGCGGTCACCGCGATCCTCATCTGCTCCAATGTGCTGATTTCCGCTCTGCGGAATTTCATCCCCTCTCAGATCCGTATCGCGGCTTACATCACGATTATCGCGGGCTTTGTCACCATCGTTGACCTGGCGCTGCAGGCCTTCATCCCCGCGCTTTCTGCCTCTCTTGGCGTGTTCATCCCCCTGATCGTGGTCAACTGTATCGTTCTGGGCCGGGCGGAGGCCTTCGCCTCCAAGAATACCGTGGCGGCTTCCGCCGTGGACGGCCTGTGCCAGGGCATCGGCTACACCTGCGCGCTGATCATCGTCTGCGTCATCCGGGAGCTGCTGGGCAAGGGCACCTTCGGCGGCGGCATCCTGAACGGCGGCGAGGGCATTCGCCTGATTCCCGCCCAGTTCCCCGCCATGCAGATGGTCATGCCTGTGGGCGGCTTCCTGGTGCTGGGCTTTGTCATCGCCGGTTCCCAGAAGCTCATGAAGCATCTGGAAATGAAGAGTAAGAAGGAGGCGGCGAAGTAATGGAAGCGATTGTCGGTATTATTCTCAGCGCCCTGCTGAGCCAGAACTTCATTCTTGTTAAATTCTACGGCATCTGCCCCTTCATGGGCGTTTCCAAGAAGATCGACACCGCCGTGGGAATGGGCATGGCCGTTACCTTCGTCATGGCGCTGGCCTCCGCGGCCTGCTACCTCATTAACCTGCTGCTGGTTATGCTGGGCCTTGAATATATGCAGACCGTGGCCTTCATTCTGGTCATCGCGGCGCTGGTGCAGGTTGTGGAAATGTTCCTGAAGAAGTTTGTCCCCGCCCTGTATAAGGCCCTGGGCGTGTTCCTGCCCCTGATCACCACCAACTGCGCCGTGCTGGGCGTGGTGCTGGTGAACGTACAGGCCGGCTACAATTTCCTGCTGAGCGTGGTCAACGGCGCTGCCGGCGGTCTGGGCTTTACCCTGGCCATCGTTCTGTTCGCTTCCGTCCGGGAGCGGGTGGACAAGACCGACTGCCCGGAGTGCTTCAAGGGCTTCCCCATCGCGCTGATTGCCGCCGGTCTGCTGGCGCTGGCGTTCATGGGCTTCTCCGGCCTGAAGATTTTCTAAGGAGGCGCGGCGTATGGATATTTTGATTGCGATTGCGATTCTGGGCGGTCTGGGACTGGTCTTCGGACTGGTGCTGGCGGCCGCTTCCAAGGTGTTTTATGTGGAGACGGACCCCCGTCTGGATCAACTGAACGAGTGCCTGCCCGGCGCCAACTGCGGCGGCTGCGGCTTTGCCGGCTGCGGCGCTTACGCCGAGGCGGTGCTGAAGGGTGAGGCCCCGGTGGGCAAGTGTGCCTCCGGCGGCAACGAGGCTGCCAAGGCCATGGCCGCCATCATGGGCGTGGAGGCCGAGGAAGTGACCCGGAAGGTGGCCATGGTCCGTTGCTCCGGCGCCCGGACCTTCGACGCCGAGGGCAACCTCACCAAGGGCGCCAAGATGAAGGCTACTTACGAGGGCTTCCACGACTGCCTGGCCGCCTCCAAGGTGGGCGGCAGCGGCCCCCTGTCCTGCAAGTTCGGCTGCTTGGGCTACGGCTCCTGCACCCGTGTCTGCAAGTACGGCGCCATTTCCGTGAAGAACGGCGTGGCGGTGGTGGACGAGGATCTGTGCGTTGGCTGTATGGCCTGTGCCCAGGTGTGCCCCAGAAAGGTCATCACTGCTGTGGAGCCTGACCGGAATGTGATCATCGCCTGCAACTCTCTGGCAAAGGGCGCTGTCACCAACCGGGCCTGCACCATCGGCTGCATCGGCTGCGGCAAGTGCATGAAGACCTGCCCCAGCGGCGCCATCACCATCACCAACAACCTGGCCCAGATTGACTACAGCAAGTGCACCAACTGCGGCCAGTGCGCCACGGTCTGTCCCAAGGGTCTGATCAAGGACTCCAATGTGGAGAACCTTGGCGAACCCAAGCCGGTCATTACCCCCGCACAGTAAGGAATGTTCGGAGGGGGATAGGGGTGCTATCAATCCCTATCCCCTCCCTGACAGATATAGAAAAAGAAACAGAAAAAGAAATAGAAATATACTCAGAAACCAGACGCCGCCTTCGGCGGTGTCGCGAAGGGCGTGCCGCGTACTGCCGCGGCGCGCCCATTTTTTTGCCCCCCGGAACCGAAAAGCCGTCTTCAATCTGCCCAAGGAAGGGTGGAAAGAAGGCGGCTTTTTTGTGTAAAGAACAGGTATTCATTTTGTAAAAATTGTGCTATCATAGCACATTATGAGAAAAAACTACCTGTTTTGGAGGTGCGTTCATTGGCTCGCGTGAACTGGAAAAAGGCTGCGCCCGGGGTATGGCTGGCCGCGTACTGGGTGTTTGCCCTGCTGTACTGGGAGGGGCTGCTGCACAAGGCGGTGTTCGGGAGCTTTGAAGCGGAATGCCTGTACGCCCTGGGCTTTTCCGTATCCATGGGACTTGCCCTGGCGCTGGCGGTTTCCTTCCTGAAGAAGGGACGGTTTGCGGTGAATGTGATCGCATCGCTGGTGTTGGCGGTATTCTACGGCAGCCAGCTGGTGTATCGGTTCATTTTCGGCACCCTGTATTCCGTGGCCATGGCGGCTCAGGGCGGGGAGGCCATGGCATCCTTCTGGCGGGAGCTGCTGAGCACCATGGGTGAGAAGTGGCTGTGGCTCGTTGCCCTGTTTGTGCCGCTGGCGGCGCTGGGAATGCTGAGACGGTTTCTGGGAGAGCGCGTGGATTACCGGGCGCGGATCGTTCTGCTGGCACTGGTTTTGGCGGCCTTCGGGGCGACCCGGTATGCCATCACCCTGGGAGGCGACGGGATGTTTTCCGATGAAGCCTACTATACCAGCGGGGAAATCGCCACCGACCAGACGGCCCGGCGGTTTGGCCTGCTGACCACTCTGCGGCTGGAACTGACCCGGGGCGGGAGAGAACCGGAGAAGGTGGAATACTACATCCCGGCAGCCACGGAACCGGAGACCGCGGAGGAAACCCAAACGGAATACGGGGAGAATATTCTGGAAATCGACTGGGACGCTCTGAACGCCGGGACGGAGGACGAAAAGCTGTTGGCCATCAACAGCTACTGCGCCCAGCTGGCTGGTACGAAGAAGAACGAGTATACCGGGATGCTGAGGGATTACAACCTGATTGTGATATGCGCGGAGAGCTTTTCTACCGGCGCGATTCAGCCGGAGATCACGCCGAACCTGTACAAGCTGTCTCAGGAGGGCATCCTGTTCAAAAACTACTACAATTCCTTCCCCAATACCACCACCGACGGCGAGTATGCCCTTTTGCAGGGGCTGTACCCGGACACGGGCCGCAGCAAGGCGGTATCCAGCCTCTACGCCTCCCGGGAAAGCTACCTGCCCTTCACTCTGGGCAACGCCTTCCGGCAGCAGCGGGGGTTTGAATGCTGGGGCTACCACAACTATGAGGGCAGTTATTACGGCAGAGACGAGTCCCATCCCAACATGGGCTATCAGATGCGCTTTGCCGGAGACGGCATGACCTTCACCACCACCTGGCCCGCCTCCGATCTGGAGATGATGGAGCAGTCTGTGGATGATTATATCGGTCAGGAGCAGTTCCACGCCTACTACATGACCTTCTCCGGGCACTATAAATACGACACCAAAACCAACGCCCTGGCCAAGCGGAACTTTGACGCCGTGAAGGATTTGCCCTACGACAACACCACCAAGGCCTACTTAAGCTGCAACATCGAGCTGGATAAGGCGGTGGGGTATCTGATGGAGCGGCTGGAACAGGCGGGGGTGGCGGACAGAACCGCCATTGTCATTGCCGGTGACCATTTCCCCTACGGACTGACGGACAAGCAGTATTCCGATCTGGTTGGTTATGAGATTGATGCATTTTCCAAGTACAGCTCCAGCCTGATTTTCTGGGTGGGAGGGCTGGAACAGCCCATTGTGGTGGAGGACTACTGCTGCAATGTGGATATCCTGCCCACAATTCTGAACCTGTGGGGGCTCCAGTATGACTCCCGGATGCTGGCGGGAACGGATGTGTTCTCTGATGGCACCCATGTGGCGGTGCTCATCGATAAGAGCTGGCTGACGGACAAGGTCTGGTTCCAGACGGGAAGCGGAAAGGTTACCTATCTGGTGGAGGAATCAGAGCTAAAAGAGGGGTATGTGGAGGAGATGAACCGACTGATTGCCACCCGGTTCTCCATCTCGGCGGACATTCTGAACACCGCCTACTATAACTATGTATTCGGCAGGGAGCAGGTAACGGTGGATCGTCTGGGCTGGCATCGCAAATAGGCCGGGCCGCAGGGCGGCAGCCAAAGCGTCACGAACCTAGGAAGTCATCGTACATCCTTAGGGCCCTCGACCAGCAGTGCCCAGTAATGTGGTAAGGGAGCATTTTGCGGCACCGTAGGGGGCGGCGTCCTCGACGCCCCGTTCCCCCAGATTCCACCGGGCTGCAAGGAATGGCTGCATACCACCGGGACGTCCGGAGGCCGTCCCCTACGGCTGCAAAAGGAGAATATAGTAGACCAATGCGTAGGGCGGGGTTATGACCCCGCCGACGCAGTATCGGCAATCAGCAATTTACGTTGAATGGTATTGGGCGGGTTCACGTCCAGATAAATCCTGTGGGACGTACGCAAGGTAATAGACCAACCTGATCGGCGGGGTCATGACCCCGCCCTACGTTGACATGTGTAAATCCGCTAAAGAACAATATTTCTTAACCAGAGAACGATACCGAGCAGACCCAATGGTGTAGCGACTACTGCCAGCGTCCGTGACGCATTAGCCGCCCGCCTTGCGGGCCCGCTGGTGAAAAATGGCATAAAAAAACGAGGCATAAGCCCCGGAATTGTGGAAATTATTCATTGACAAAAAATGCGCGGGATGCTATAATGACTGTCCATACTGTGATACTATGCCTATACGCATCCTATCCCTCTTACATGGCCATTTTAGCACAGGAATGGGTGGCTGTCAAGGAGCAAATTCATCAATTTTGACAACCGGGCCAAGCGTATCATAAGAAACACACAACTCGAAAGAAAGGCTGTGATGATCCATATGGCAATGGTCAAGGACGTAATGTTCGGCAAGACCATGCGTAAATCTTACGCGAAGTATGAAGAGATCCTGGAGATCCCCAATATGCTGAAGATCCAGAAGGACTCCTATCAGTGGTTCCTGGATACCGGTCTGCGGGAGGTTTTCAAGGACGTAGGTACCATTACCGACTTCTCCGGCAAGCTGGAGCTTTCCTTCCTGGATTACACCATGGAGGACAAGGCCAAGTACACCATTGAGGAGTGCAAGGAGCGGGACGCCACCTACGCCAAGCCCATCAAGGTGCGGGTCCGCCTGCGCAATACGGAGACCGGCATAATCAAGGAGCAGGAAATCTTCATGGGTGATTTCCCTGTGATGACCAACGGCGGCACCTTCGTTATCAACGGCGCGGAGCGCGTCATTATCACCCAGATCGTCCGCAGCCCCGGTATGTACTACGGCCACGAGGTGGACAAGGCTGACCAGCACACCTACACCGCTACGGTGATTCCCTACCGCGGCGCCTGGCTGGAATACGAGACCGACAACTCCGATGTGTTCTGGGTTCGCATCGACAAGAACCGCAAGCTGCCCATTACCTGCCTGATCCGCGCCCTGGGGGTGCAGACCGATGAGCAGATTAAGGCTATGTTCGGCGAGGATGCCCGAATTCTGGCAACCCTCGACAAGGACCCCTGCAAGACCAGGGAGGAGTCTTTGCTGGAAATCTACCGCCGTCTCCGGCCCGGTGAGCCTCCCACGGTGGAGACTGCTACCGCCCATCTGGAGGGCCTGCTGTTTGACCCCCACCGCTACGATGTGAGCAAGGTGGGCCGCTACAAGTTCAACAAGAAGATGTACATCTGGAGCCGCCTGTCCGGTCAGGAAGCGGCGGAGCCCATCGCCGACCCCATGACCGGCGAGATTCTGGTCATGCC
>JALFXH010000149.1 GCA_022786965.1 Clostridiales bacterium | reverse complement strand
TGCTGATTTCTCCCTGCTGATATTGTCTGATGATCTTTACTTTTTCTTCTGCACTCTTTTTTTGTTTCCTGGACATACAAATACTCCCTCCATGATGACAGTGTTTTATTTCACTGTCTCTCATAGAGGGAGCATATCACTTTGGTAATGCCGGTGATTTTTCCGTCCAGACAGTTCAGCATCAGCCCCAGCTCCTGCCGGGAAATTCCGGCAAACAGGGGACATTGGGACATAATATCAAAATATTCTTCCATAGGTGGCTCCTTTGTTTGAAATCCAACATACTTTTCTCTGTCAATATAGTAAACTGTTGCTGTAAAGTCAAGCAAACAGGAGGAATCCATATGATTCGAAAAATCATTCAAATAGACCAGGCCAAGTGCAATGGCTGCGGCGCTTGTGCCGCAGCCTGCCACGAGGGTGCTATCGCCATGGTGGATGGCAAAGCACGACTGATGCGGGACGACTACTGTGACGGTCTTGGCGACTGCCTGCCCGCCTGTCCCACGGGAGCAATCTCCTTTGTGGTGCGGGAGGCCGCTGCCTATGACGAAGTTGCCGTCCTGGCGGCAAAAGCAAAGAAGGCCGAAACCTTGCCCTGCGGCTGCCCTGGCACCGCTGCCAAGGCCATCTACCGGCAGCAGGAGCCTGCAAGCGTCTGCGTAGCACCGGCTTCCCAGCTGCGCCAGTGGCCCGTTCAGATCAAACTGGCTCCCATAAACGCCCCCTGGTTTGGCGGTGCAAATCTGTTGGTCGCTGCCGACTGCACCGCTTACGCTTATGCCAATTTCCATCAGGATTTCATCAAAGGCCGCATCACGTTGGTGGGCTGCCCCAAGCTGGATTCGGTGGATTATTCCGAAAAAATAACAGAAATCCTCAAAAACAACGATATTCACAGCATCACCGTGGTGCGGATGGAGGTGCCCTGCTGCGGTGGCATCGAGAATGCGGTGAAAAAGGCATTGCAGGTCAGTGGAAAATGCATCCCCTGGAATGCGGTAACCATTTCCACCGATGGACGAATTTTAGACAGAGAATAAAAAGGAGAAAACAGGATGAATCACCCAATGTTTTGTTATCAGTGCGAGCAGACTGCCGGATGCAGCGGCTGCGTAGGAAAGGCAGGCGTCTGCGGCAAAAGCGCTGCCGTTGCCAATTTGCAGGATCAGCTCACCGGTGCGCTGATCGGTCTTGCCCGGGCGGCGGACACGAACGCACCTACCGCATCCACCCACCGGGCGGTTATCGAAGGGCTGTTCACCACCCTGACCAACGTGAACTTCAACGAAGAAACCGTCCACCAGCAGATGGACGCCGTACGCCGGGAAAAGGCAGCCCTGATCCCGGACTGCGCCGCCTGCGCGTCCCCCTGCGGCAGAACCGACGAATACGACATGCGCAATCTCTGGGAGGCAGACGAGGACATCCGCTCCCTCAAATCCCTGATTCTCTTCGGTCTGCGGGGTATGGCGGCCTACGCTTACCACGCCATGGTGCTGGGCTATACCGACGAGGAAGTAAACCGCTTCTTCTATGAGGGCCTGTTCGCCGTCGGCGAGGACTGGGGTATGGAGGAGCTGCTGCCCATCGTGATGAAGGTGGGCGAGGTAAACCTCAAGTGCATGGCGATGCTGGACAAAGCAAACACCGAGACCTATGGTCACCCCGCACCCACCACCGTGCCGCTGACCGTGGAAAAAGGTCCCTTCATCGTCATTACCGGGCACGACCTGAAGGATTTGCAGCTTCTTTTGGAGCAGACGGAAGGAAAGGGCATCAACATCTACACCCACGGCGAGATGCTCCCCGCCCACGCCTACCCGGCATTTCAGAAGTATGCCCATCTCAAGGGCAATTTTGGCACCGCATGGCAGAATCAGCAGAAGGAATTTGCAGGTTTGCCCGCACCCATTCTGTTCACCACCAACTGCCTGATGCCCCCGAAAGCCAGCTACGCTGACCGGGTGTTCACCACGGAGGTGGTCTCCTTCCCCGGCATGGCCCACATCGGCGAAAATAAGGACTTCACCCCCGTGATCGAGAAGGCGCTGGAGCTGGGGGGATTTGCGGAAGACCGCACCTTCCCTGGCATCAACGGCGGCACGACCGTCACCACAGGCTTCGGTCACAACACCGTACTGTCCGTGGCAGATACGGTCATCGGCGCGGTGAAGGCAGGCGCTTTGAAACATATCTTCTTAGTCGGCGGCTGCGACGGCGCCCGTGCCGGGCGGAATTACTACACCGAGTTTGTCAAGCAGACCCCGGCGGACACCGCCGTGCTGACTCTTGCCTGCGGCAAGTACCGCTTCAACGACCTTGACCTCGGCACCATCGGCGGACTGCCCAGGATTATGGACATGGGTCAGTGCAACGATGCCTACAGCGCCATCAAGGTGGCGGTTGCCCTGGCGGAGGCCTTTGGCTGCGGCGTCAACGACCTGCCCCTGACGCTGGTGCTGTCCTGGTACGAGCAGAAGGCGGTGTGCATCCTGCTGACACTGCTGTATCTGGGCATCAAAAATATCTACCTCGGTCCCACACTGCCCGCCTTCCTGTCCCCCAACGTGGCGGCGTATCTGGTGAAGAACTTTGAAATCCACCCCACTACCACCCCAGAGCAGGATCTGAAGGCAATTCTGGGCTGACATCAAATTCACTTCGTTTCTTTGCGGGATTAGAAAATATTGACAAATAACCAATGGTTCTGTATACTACAATTGTCGGATATTCTACATTTCAATCGGTAACTGTAATTTAAGGAAGAAGAGGTGGTTTCTCTTGAAACTTCGCATTCCGGCGTGGCTCAGACTTGCCATCATCTGCGTTGCAGTGGGCGGCATGCTAGGTATCGTCAACAGCATTACCAAAGGTCCTATTGCGCAAAGAGCAGTGGAAGCAGCCAACGCCTCTCGCTATGCCTGCTTCCCCGGGGCGGATGCCTTCGAAGAGCTGGAACTGTCTGAGGGCAGCGGCGTTGACGGCTGCTACGCCGCCATGCAGGGCGGCTCGCAGATCGGCTATGTGACGCAGGTGACCGTCACCGGCTTCGGCGGCCCGGTGGAAATCCATGTGGGCATGGATTTGGAGGGCACCATTACCGGTATCAGCGTGGGCGGTTCCGGCTTCGCGGAAACCCCCGGCCTTGGCGCAAAATCCAAGGAGCCTGCCTTCACCGACCAGTTCGCTGGTCTGACCATCCCTGTTCAGGTGGGTAACAATGTGGACGCCATCACCGGCGCCACCATTACCTCCGGCGCGGTGTGCAGCGGTGTCAACAAGGCTGGCTACTTCGTCCGGGATCTCATCAATCCCCCGGCAGAAGACAACCGGCCTGAGGATCTGCAATTCGGCGGCGTGCTCCCCGGCGCCACCACCAAGGAGCAGCAGACCGCCCCTGAGGGCATCGACGAGCTGTACACCTCTGACGCAGGCGTGGTTGTCTACGTCACCGGCAAGGGCAGAAACGGCCCCATGCAGGTGCAGGTAGGCATCGGTCACAGCGGTCAGGTGGCAGGCGTGTACATCGACCCCGCTAAGCACTCCGAGACGGAGGGCCTCGGCGATATGGTGGAGGAATCCTACTTCTGGGGTCAGTTTATCGGCCAGTCCGGCAGCTTCACCATTGGTGACAATGTGGATGCCGTATCCGGCGCGACCATCTCCTCCCAGACGGTGGTGGACTGCGTGAACAAGGCTCTGGAGGCGGCGCAGCCTTATCTGGATCCCAGCAAGGCCACGGACATTGCCGCTCTGGGTCAGTCCGATGATGCGCCTGCCGCCCCGGCTGTCCAAAGCTCCGCGAAGCGGCTGACCCAGGTGGTCAAGACCGGCTCCGGCGTTACCGTCATGACCGCTCAGGACTGGGCGGAAACCTATCCGGAAATCTACGCGTCCTACCTTGCCAACAGTGAAAACACCGAAGTTCACGACTACACCAAGGATTACCCCATGATCGGCGTGGTTTACGAGGGCATGGCCTTCTCCAAGTTCTACGGCAGCGCCCGGGGGCACACCTACACCGTGGAGGACGTGACCTCCACCGGACGGCCCCACGCGCTGGCGAACTGCTTCAGCTGCAAGACCCCGGACTTCACCGCCATGGTCAATGAAATGGGCGACGCCGCCTACCGGCTGGCCTTTGAGGATGTGCTGGCGCAGGTCAACGAGTCCATCAGCTGCTACAACTGCCACGCCAACACCGGCGACGAGCTGGTGATTACCCACACGTACCTTGCGGATGCGCTGGGTGAGGAACTCAAGGATGTGGACGCAGCTACGTTGTCCTGTGCGCAGTGTCATGTGGAATACTATTTCCATCCCACCACCAAGGCGACCTCTCTGCCCTACACCAGCCTTGCCACCATGGATCCGGATGCCATTCTGGATTACTACAACCATACCCAGGTCAACGGTGAGGTCTTTGCCGACTATGTCAATCCCCGCACCGGCGTACGGCAGATCAAGGTGCAGCACCCCGAATTTGAGACCTATATGGGCGCAGGCAGCGTCCATGCGGACACCTTCAGCTGTGCGGACTGCCACATGGGGCAGGCCACTGCGGCAGACGGCACCACTTACATCAGCCACACCTGGATCAGCCCCTTGGAGAATCAGACCCTGCTGGATAACACCTGTGCCCAGTGTCACACCGACCTTGCCGGACAGGTGGCAGCCATTCAGGAGGAAGCCGAGCGTCGCACCTATGCCATCGGCTACACCCTGGAGGGTCTGACGGAGAAACTGGCCAAGGCTGTGGAATCCGGGAAGTACACCGAAGAGGAACTGAACGCCATCCGTGCCCTTGCCCGGGATGCCCAGTTCTACTGGGACTTCGTGTTCGTAGAAAACAGCGAAGGCGCTCACAATTCCGCACTGACCACCCGTTGCCTGAATCAGGCAGAGGAACTGCTGAATCAGGCTATGAACCTGTTCAAAGCTGAGGAGGGATAAGCAATGAAAAAAGCATGGATTCTTCTGCTGACTGCGCTGATGGCTCTGTCCTTCTGCGCCTGCCAGAGCAAGACGGAAACCCCCGCTGCCCCTGCTGCACCTGCTGCTCCTGCCGCCCCCGCCACTGAAGCGGCACAGACAGCCGAGGAAACCCCTGCCCGGAAGGCGCAGGTGGTGCAGACCGGCTCCGGCATCACCGTCATGACCGCCGAGGACTGGGCGGGAAAATACCCGGAAATCTACAAATCCTATCTTGCCAATAACGACAACAAGGAAGTCCACGATTACACCAAGGACTATCCCATGATCCCCATTATCTACGAGGGCATGGCTTTCTCCAAGTTCTACGGTAGCGCCCGGGGCCATACCTACACCGTGGAGGACGTGACCTCCACCGGACGGCCCCATAAGCTGGCAAACTGCTTCACCTGCAAGACCCCGGACTACACCGCCATGGTCAACGAGATGGGTGACGCAGCCTATCAGATGACCTTTGAGGACGCGCTTGCCCAGATCAACGAGTCCATCAGCTGCTACAACTGCCACGCCAATACCGGTAACGAGCTGGTGGTGACTCACACCTATCTGGCAGACGCAATGGGCGACGATCTGCAAAATGTGGACCCCGCAACGCTGGCCTGCGGACAGTGCCATGTGGAATACTATTTTGCACCCCAGACCAAGGCGACAACGCTGCCCTATCAGAATCTGGCTACCATGACCCCCGACGCCATTCTGGACTACTATAACCGTACCATTGTGGACGGGCAGCCCTTCGCGGATTACACCAATCCCCGCACCGGCGTCCGGCAGATCAAGGTGCAGCATCCCGAATTTGAAACTTATATGGGTGCAGGCAGCGTCCATAAGGACACCTTCACCTGTGCGGACTGCCATATGGGAGAAGCGACTGCGGCAGACGGCACTACCTACATCAGCCATACCTGGATCAGCCCCCTGGAAAACAAGGCTCTGATGGAGAACACCTGCTCCCAGTGTCATACCGACCTGACCGGTCAGGTTCGGGCCATTCAGCAGGAGACCGAGCGGCGCACCTACGCCGTGGGCTATCTGCTGGAGGGCTTGACGGAGAAGCTGGCTCTGGCTGTGGAGTCCGGCGAGTATACTGAGGAGGAGCTGAACGGCATTCGGGCGGTGGCCCGGGATGCGCAGTTCTACTGGGACTTCGTGTTCGTGGAGAACAGCGAGGGCGCCCACAACTCCGCGCTGGACAGCGACTGCCTTGACAAGGCGGAGGCTCTGGCAAATCAGGCCATGGGTATGTTCAAGTAAGCCATACTGGGATAACGCCGTCCGTCCGGCTGGACGGACGGCGTTTTTGAAAAGAGGAAACGTGTTTTGCAAAGAAGAATTCTGAAATTTCTGCGCTCCATGACCTTCGGTATGGTGCTGCTGGGACTGATCCTGATATGCAGCTTTGCCGGGTCGCTGATCGCTCAGGGCAACGAGCCGGCGTGGTATGTGCAGACCTACCCCGGCTGGCATGGCCCCCTGCTGGCGCTGGGACTGGACAACGTATTTCACAGCTGGTATTTTATCTGCCTGACGGTACTGCTGTGTCTGAATCTGACGCTGTGTTCCCTGATTCGCATTCGCCGGGTGGTAAAGACCGCGAAAAACGCCGTCGCCCATGCAGCCAACCGGAAAATCGCTGTGACGCTGTCCCCTGATGGGATAGCAAAGCTGAAAACATATCTGGAAATCCATCACTTTCATAAAAATGAATTCGAGACTGCCGTGGTCTACAGCAAAAACGGCATCGGCTGGTACGGCTCGTTTCTGACCCACCTTGCCATTTTGCTGACGGTGCTCTTTGGCGCGGCGGCGCTGTATCTGCCCACGGTGACAGATCAGACCTGTATGCCCGGGGAAGCGCTGACCATGGGCGACGGAACCGTGATCGCGGTGGATTCCTTCCACATTGAGGACGGGGAAGGGAATCTGGACTATGCCAGCAAAATTCACGTCACCCTGCCGGATGGCCGGGACAGCGGCGTGCAGGAAATCCGGGTCAATCACCCGCTGGCCTTCGGCGGCTATAAAATCTACCAGCAGACCTACGGCACCGCCGGTGCGGTGACGGTTCGCAACGGGGAAACCGGAGGCGAGGATCACTTCCTGCTGACAGAAATGTGCTTTCTGTCCCTGGACAGTGTAAACGGCGTCTGGTTTGAGGCCCTGTACCCCGGATATCTCCGGGATGAATCAGGAAATTTCACCTTGATCACCCAGACCTCCGGAAAATACACCAACCCGGTGTACCAGATTCTTCTGGCATCCGATGGCGTGTACACCCCGGTGATGGCCTTCCCGGGGGAGACAGTTTCCGTAGCCGGACTGGACTTTACCTTTGAAAACCCGGTGGAATATCCGGGCCTGCGAATCAAGCAGACCCCCAGTGTGGTGAACGGTCTGCTGTGCACCGCCTTCTGCCTGATGATCGTGGGCCTGTGGTTCTGCTTTTTCCAGCCCCCGGCTATCGTGACGGTGCGAGAGGACGGCTACTGCGTTTCCGGCCCCAAGCCGCAGAATATGGAAATCGAGCTTTCTGCACTTCTGGAAGCTGAGAAAGAAAAAGAGGATAAAAAATGCTGAATGTATTGTTTTTTGCTCCGCTGGTTTTGTTTTTCGTGGCGGTGATTCTGGAATTTGGCGGGATGCTGTTCCGAAAGGATCAGGTTACGCGGATTGCCTGGTGGCTGTTTCTGGCAGGAAGCCTTCTGCTGAGCGCATACCTGGTTGCCCGTGGCATCACCGCCGGACGGATTCCCCTGTCCAACCAGTTTGAGTTTGCCACCGCCTTTGCCTGGGGCGTCGCGGTGATGTTGATTGTTCTGCAAAAGCGCACCCGGGCGGAGTGGATTCGGGCGGCAGCCATGCCCATGGTGTTTCTGATTCTGTCCTATGCGGCTTTGCAGCCCCGGGAGATTACCGAGCTGATGCCCGCCCTGAAAAGCGCCTGGTTCGGTCTGCATATCGGCTCCGCGGTGTTTGCCTACGCCTCCTTCGTGCTGGCAGGCTGCGCCGGAGTGCGGTATCTGACGCTGAGCCGGAAGGAGGGGAGCGAAAATCAGCTGATGCAGATCGATTACCTGTGCTACCGGCTGGTGGCGCTGGGCTTCCTGCTGCTGACGGTGGTGATTCTCTCCGGCGCCATCTGGGCGGAGCAGGCCTGGTCTGCCTTCTGGACCTGGGACCCCAAGGAAACCTGGGCGCTGATCACTTGGATTCTCTACGCTATCTATCTGCATCTGCGGCTGCGCAGAAAAGTAAGCAGTAAGGTCATGGCATGGATTGTGGTTATTGCGGTGCCCGTGGTGCTGTTCACCTTTGTGGGCGTCAATACCCTGCTGCCGGGACTTCACTCCTATGGCTAAGTTGAAGACGGACATAGACGGCAAACGGCGTAGGGAAAAGGAAACCGTCTGCCTGATGATCGGACTTTACTGCCGAAAAAAGCACGGTGGCAAATCTCTTTGCCCCGAATGCGCCGCACTGGATGCCTACGCAGAACAACGCATCGACCAGTGTCAATTTATGGAGACAAAGACTTTCTGCTCGAGCTGCAAAGTCCATTGCTACAAGCCTGACATGCGAGAACAAATCCGACGTGTCATGCGCTTCTCCGGTCCTCGGATGATCTTTTACCACCCCATCATGGCTATCCGGCATATCATCGAAACCAAAAAGGAAAAGCAGAAACGCTAATACTGAACGCCGGTAAAGACGCAACGGCCTGTAAGTAAAGTAAAAACTACCGGCTTCTGGTCGCATTCCGAAAAGGTCAATTCCAGCTTTTTCAGGAAGCGAATGCAAAACCAAACTGGTGGCTGCTGCGCTGGATGACTATTCGATTGCGGTGTGGACATGGCAAGTGTGCGCCCCCCATACTCTCAAAAATAGGTAAAATGAGCATGGAACCTGTGTTCAGGTTCCATGCTCAGCTGTGTCGCTGATTCAGTTTTGATAAGTTCGGGGCAAGTCGTCCCGATGCTGGGTCCGCTCAAGAAACTGTTTTATTATAAGCAGATGGGTAAGAGCGTTTTTTCAATGTTTGAAATGATTCTGATTGTATGGTTGAAAGGGATCACGGGCTAGAGTGTAAAAGCCCGC
The DNA here is from genome assembly GCA_022786965.1 of Clostridiales bacterium. Lineage (GTDB taxonomy): Bacteria > Bacillota > Clostridia > Oscillospirales > Oscillospiraceae > Faecousia. Next base: position 2,984 of record JALFXH010000149.1, on the reverse strand, counting down.
AGTGAGGCGGCAAGCGTTTATTCGCCTGCCGCCTCCTGCTGTAATTCCAGCATCAGTTGCGCTCCGAGCTGCAACCCAGCAAAGAGGGCAATCCTCTCATGCTCCGCGCAGAGCGCGCCCACGAGGCAAAACACCCGGTCGGTATCCTTCCGGGACAGGTCACTCAGGTAGGCGCTTAAGTCGGCGCTTGCCTGTTTTGTTCTTTCATTGCTCATGTTATGGCATTCAGAATAGTGCCAATAGAGGGAGTCCAATGCCGGGAAGTCGCAGTCGTCATCGAACTGGATTGGATGGGTTTCTATATAGGATTTTAGTTTCTCCAAATAGTTTTTCAAGGTAACACCTCCCAAATGGTTTGGGTGATGTTACCTTGGACAGCAGAAATTTTCAACTGTCTATAATGACGATTTTTCGGCGTGATTGTGGAAACCCAAAACGCTACACACCGGAGCCAGCCTGTGTGCAATTTGGTGTGTCAATGGCCCGCAGCTCCTGAATCGTCGGCATATGGATAATCTGAATGGCTTCCTCCTCAGGAAGCTTCTCCGCAAGATAGCGATCACGGGTACAGACTGCCTTATCGAGCCAGGCATAGTATTCCTCCCGTGTAAGGTCGATGGGGGATTCCTTTTTGTCATACTCCGCCCGTTCCACACGGTGCAGCAGCATGTCATTGACACGGTTGTATTCTGAGATGACCCGGTCAGCGGATGCACGCTCCTTTCGGTTCAGGTGGGGCGCAATCTGTTTGCAGGTCTTCCCATCCCGGACGATACGGTCGCAGTATTTCGTTTTCTTTCTGGTCTTGGGGATAAACACCCTGCCGCAGTATTCACACCGGGCAACATTGGGTCTGGATGCCAGAAAGTGTTGAAGCAGGAAATAATAGTAGGTATCTTCGCTGCGGAACAGGTACTGCGTTTCCAGTGTGTCTTCCAGTGTAAACACTGTGGTGACACAGCATTGGTAGAGGTTCATGTGCCTGCTTTTTGCCCGTATGGTTTTTCCGAGACACAGGTTATTCAGAACATGGATCGTCAGGAGCTGTGCCATCCGCGCCGCCGTCAGGCAGGAAAGAAGCGTGATCGCGTTTTCTTTCCGCTGCGCTCCCTCCCGGAACGGCGGCGGAACCTCGTCCTCCATTTTTGTCCTCGTCAGGACTGCGTGGACGGGATCGCTTTCCTGTATGAATTGACAGTAGACGGCAATCACCTCCCAGAGCTCCGCGTAGAGTTCCGGCTTCTCATCGATCCGCTGAACAAGCTCCCACATTCCCTGCGGATCCTTGTCCAGATCGAGCAAGAAGCTTTTTTCCGAAAACTGAATCAGTTCCTCTGCCACTGTGGTATCCGGCAGCAGCATCTCTTCCGTATTCGTGGAGAGATGCTTTTTTATTATCCCATCCGGGGTGAGTGTCACATAGAGTCCCGTCTGCATAGTACCCTTCTCCTGTCTGTCATCAATCTTCTGCGTTTTTTGAGGAAATCACTTGCTGATGTATTTCCGCAGTATCCTTTGCTACATTATATCACAGAGAGGTTCGCCGTTGCCCCGCCACCAACTGCCCGCTGTGGCGGTATCGTCTTGGCAACGAGAAGAAGGTCACCGAGCCGATGGGTGCAGACCAGGAATAATTTGAGGGTTTATATTCTTTCGGGGTGCACTGTTTTAAGGCACCCCACCCCCTTTTTCCGCCACCGCCACCCTGCCAAAGGAGGACACACATGAGAACGACCATGACAACCAAGCCACGGAAATACCCGCCAAAGGATGAACGGGCCGACGATCTGAAGCACACCCTCATAGCCAGCATTTCCTACAAGCGGAACCGCATGGACATTGACCAACTGCGGGAAGTTCTGAACGCTGCCACAAAGGCGATTGAACGGAAAAAGTAGCGCGGCAAATCATTTTTCAGGCGCAGACCGTGCGCAGTATGTATTAGCCCAATAAAACGGATATTTACAAAAACACGCCGTAGCGTACGATTTCCCGCCACAAATAATAAGGCAACAACTTATACTACCCCCGAAAAGAAAATTCAAAACAGACCACCATGCGCATAGATTCCCACGGGAGAAAGGATTCTGAATGGTATTTTCGCATAGTGGAAATGACCAGAAAATAGGAGAAAAATACCTGCCGCCGCTCAGCACTGCGTTGACATGGGTTATTAAGAAGCGTACAATAACAGTACCTATACACTGGGAGGAATGAACAATGCAGGAGCAGAATACCAGAACGGACAGCAAAATGACGGAGCGGGAAGCACTGGAAATCCTGCGGCGGGACTGGCCGGAGTACAACAAAACAACGGAGAAACGTCTGAAGGACGGCCACAGTATGGTGGATTGGCTGGAGACTCTGGAGTCGTTCGCATAAGCGAACAGTTAATGGGTAAGACCTCTGTAACGGTTTGACCTCACAGGAGGCCACAGGCGGCTTTCTGAGCGGAGAAAAAATGGGTGGTATACTTTCATTACCTAGCGCAGAAAAAATCAAAACTGCCCACAAAACAATGCTTTTCTCACGCCAGAAAGGAAAGTGGACTACTGGCACAGTCGTAGACCCGAGAATGTTTTTGTCCTGAATTATTTTTTGAGCCGGGAAATGCGAAAGCACCCCGGCTCTTTTTCCGCTACCCCCTCTGAGGAATATTAACGTGATTTGTTCGGAAATACTTCCTTTTCTCGGTGAAATGTCAAATTAAACTGGGTGTATGTGTCGTATATATCTATACATATACAGAGCGACCCGCCCGTTTTTCCGCTATCCCCCGGTGGGGGGTATCCTCAAGGAACATGATTGATTGATAGATAGCACAGCACCGCCCCACCGTCCTTTATTGGCCTGGACAGGGGCAGACGCCACACTTCTTGTTGACTTTTGGCGTAATGTGGGTTATGCTGTCGGTGGTGCCGCTGTCATGGCTGCACCGGGCACTGCACAACGGCAGGCGGTTAGCCACACCACCCGAAAGGGGG
>JALFXH010000148.1 GCA_022786965.1 Clostridiales bacterium | reverse complement strand
GCGCTTTGTCCAAATCGGGAAAGCCATTTATGGGAGCTTTCGTGGTTCCCAGGGAAAAAGAGAAGAACCAATTTTATAAGGAGGTAAGATTATGAGTGAAGTATGGAGTGTATGGTATCTGATCGGCGCGGCATTGGTTTTCTGGATGCAGGCTGGCTTTGCAATGGTGGAAGCCGGCTTTACCAGAGCCAAGAACACCGGCAATATCATCATGAAGAACCTGATGGACTTCTGTATCGGCACAGTTGTCTTTATCCTGATCGGTTTCAGCCTGCTGATGGGCGAAGACCTGCTGGGCTTCATCGGTAAGCCCGGGTTCGACCTGTTCACCGCCTACGAAAGCTTCGATTTCTCCAGCTTCGTATTCAACCTGGTGTTCTGCGCCACCACCGCCACCATTGTTTCCGGCGCTATGGCGGAGCGTACCAAATTCCTGTCCTACTGCATCTATTCCGCAGTCATTTCCGCGCTGATCTATCCCATCGAGGCCCACTGGATCTGGGGCGGCGGCTGGCTGGCAAGCCTGGGCTTCCATGATTTTGCCGGTTCCTGTGCCATTCACATGGTCGGCGGCTTCTCCGCTCTCATCGGTGCCAAGCTGCTGGGACCCCGTATCGGCAAGTTTACCCATGACGCTTCCGGTAAGGTTGTTAAAGTCAATGCCTTCCCCGGCCACAGCATCGCTCTGGGTGCTCTGGGTGTCTTCATCCTCTGGCTGGGCTGGTACGGCTTCAATGGCGCTGCCGCTACTTCCGTTGGTCAGCTGGGTTCCATTTTCCTGACCACCACCGTTGCTCCCGCTGTCGCCACTGTTGTGTGCATGATCTTCACCTGGGTGAAGTACGGCAAGCCCGATGTTTCCATGTGTCTGAACGCTTCTCTGGCCGGACTGGTTGCCATCACCGCCGGCTGCGATGTTACTGACTGTCTGGGTGCTACCATCATCGGCGCGGTTTCCGGTGTGCTGGTGGTGTTCGGTGTGTGGCTGCTGGATAATGTGCTGCGCATCGATGACCCCGTAGGCGCTGTCGCTGTACACTGCATGAACGGTATCTGGGGCACCATCGCTGTGGGCTTCTTTGCCACCAGCACCGCTCCCGGCTATGCCGTTGCCAACGCTTCCGGCGAGACCATCGAAGGCCTGTTCTATGGCGGCGGCTTCCAGCTGCTGGGCCTGCAGCTGCTGGGCTTCGCTTCCGTAGCTCTGTGGACTGTTGTTACCATCACCATCACCTTCCTGGTTATCAAGGCTACCATCGGCCTGCGTGTCACCAGAGAGGAAGAGATTACCGGTCTGGACGCTACCGAGCACGGACTGCCCTCCGCTTACGCCGGTTTCGCCATGCTGCCTGATATGGTTGACGAGGACGCGCCCGTTGTTGTTTCCGGCGATGTTCCCGCCGCCGAGGCAATTCCTGTCAAGAAGATGCCTTCCTTCGAGGATGGCACCACTCCCAAGATGACAAAGATCGAGATTATCTGCAAGGAGTCCCGTCTGGAGAATCTGAAGAATGCGATGATGACCATCGGTATTTCCGGCATGACCGTTTCCCACGTCATGGGCTGCGGCGCCCAGAAGGGCAAGCCCGAATACTATCGTGGTGTTCCTGTGGAAGCAAGCCTGCTTCCCAAGGTGCAGGTTGACATTGTGGTCAGCAAGGTTCCCGTCCGTACTGTCATCGAAACCGCTAAGAAGGTGCTGTATACCGGTCACATTGGCGATGGCAAGATTTTCGTATATGATGTCGAGAATGTTGTTAAGGTTCGTACCGGTGAAGAGGGCTTTGATGCCCTGCAGGATGTAGAATAAGAGAGAAAACCCTACGGGAGAGCCGCGAAATGCGGCTCTCCCACGGGTTGGTTTTAAGGAGGAAACAGATATGTGTTCCATTATTGGTTATTGCGGAAAGCCTCTGGACATGGCAGCGTTTCAGAAGGGCTTTTCCAGAACGATCTCCCGCGGTCCTGATGATTCCCGCATTCTGGATGTGGGCCAGGGCATTCTTGGTTTTCATCGTCTTTCCATTATGGGCCTGCATCCGGAGGGAATGCAGCCCTTTACTCTGAATTCCAGCGCCGTTGTCTGCAACGGCGAGATCTATGGCTTCGAAAAATTCCGCAGCCAGCTGCGTGGCAAATATACATTTAAGAGTGACAGTGACTGCGAGATCCTGCTTCCGCTGTATTTTGAATATGGCGTAAAAATGTTCTCCATGCTGGATGCCGAGTACGCCTGCATTCTGTATGACGGGGAAAAGAAGCAGTTTATCGCCGCCAGAGACCCCATCGGCATTCGCCCGCTTTACTATGGCTACGATACGGCGGGAACCATTGTGTTTGCCAGCGAACCCAAGAACCTGATGGGTCTTGTGAAGGAAATTCTCCCCTTCCCTCCCGGACACTACTATGCCGACGGCAAGTTTGTGTGCTATAATGACATCGCGGCGGTAGATTCCTATTGTCACGATGATCTGGAAACGGTCTGCAAAAACATTCACGATAAGCTCGTAGCAGGCGTTCAGAAGCGGCTGGTAGCGGATGCCAAGGTTGGCTTCCTGCTCAGCGGCGGTCTGGATTCCTCTCTTGTGTGCGCAATCGCCGCCCGGGAAAGCGAAAAACCCATCAAAACCTTTGCCATTGGCATGTCCGGAGACGCCATTGACCTGAAGTATGCCAAGCAGGTTGCTGATTTTTTGGGCAGTGAACACACAGAAGTTATAATTTCTAAAGAAATAGTCTTGCAGGCTCTGGAAAATGTGATAGAATTACTAGGGACGTTCGATATCACAACCATCCGTGCCAGCATTGGCATGTACCTGGTTTGCAAGTACATCCACGAGAACACCGATATCCGCGTCCTGCTGACCGGCGAGATTTCCGATGAGCTGTTCGGCTACAAGTACACCGATTTTGCGCCCTCCGGTGAAGCGTTCCAGGCGGAAGCCCAGAAGCGTATCCGGGAGCTGCATATGTACGATGTGCTTCGGGCTGACCGCTGCATCAGCGTTAACTCGCTGGAAGCCCGCATCCCCTTCGGTGATCTGGACTTTGTCAAGCACGTCATGTCCATTGATCCGGAACTGAAACTCAACAGGTACAATAAGGGTAAGTACCTGCTCCGCCATGCCTTTGAGGAGGGCGGCTATCTCCCCCGTGACATCCTGTGGCGGGAGAAAGCGGCTTTTTCCGATGCCGTGGGTCACTCCATGGTGGATTACCTGAAGGAATATGCGGAATCCTGCTATACCCAGGAGGAGTTCGAACTGAAGCGTCAAAAATACTCCCACGCTCAGCCCTTTACCAAAGAGTCGCTGCTCTACCGTGAAATCTTCGAGAAATACTACCCCGGTCAAGGTCAGATGATCGTGGATTTCTGGATGCCGAACAAGGAGTGGGAAGGCTGCAACGTCAGCGATCCTTCCGCCCGTGTTCTGTCCAACTACGGTGACAGCGGAAAATAATCAGGAGGAACAAACAAATGGAACAGAAAGAGCAGCTTTATGAAGGGAAGGCAAAAAAGGTTTTTGCCACCGACGATCCCGAGCTTCTGATCGTGGCGTACAAGGATGACGCTACGGCATTCAATGGGCTGAAAAAGGGCACCATTGTGGGCAAGGGCGTCATCAACAACAAAATGAGCAACCGTTTGATGGCTATGCTGGAGAAAAACGGCATTCCCACCCACTATGTGCGCGAGCTCAGTGACCGGGAGACCCTGGTCAAGAAGGTCAGTATCGTCCCCCTGGAGGTTATCGTTCGCAACATCTCCGCCGGCTCCTTCGCCAAGCATTACGGCGTGGAGGAAGGCATTGTATTCGAGCAGCCCACCGTGGAATACTCCTATAAGAATGACGCTCTCGGCGATCCCCTGCTGAATACCAGCCACGCGCTGGCCCTGAAGCTGGCTACGGCAGAGGAAATTGAAACGATTCGCACCTACGCCCTGCGCATTGACGAGCTGCTGAAGGCCTTCTGGAAGACCTGCGGCGTGACGCTGGTGGACTTCAAGCTGGAGTTTGGCCGTCTCAGCGACGGTACCATCGTGCTGGCTGACGAGATCAGCCCCGATACCTGCCGCCTGTGGGATGCCGCTACCGGCGAAAAGCTGGACAAGGACCGTTTCCGCCGGGATCTGGGCGGTGTGGAGGAGGCCTACGCTGAAATCATGCACCGGCTGGAAGAGCACCTGTAAGGAGGTACCCAAATGGCTAATTCTGCGATTGTTGGCATCAACTGGGGCGACGAAGGTAAGGGCCGCATGGTCGATCTGCTGACAGATCACTTTGATGTGGTCGTCCGGTATCAGGGCGGCGGCAACGCCGGTCATACTGTGGTAAATGATCTGGGCAAATTTGCCCTGCACCTGCTGCCTTCCGGTATTTTCCGCAAGGGTGTCGTCAATATTCTGGGCAATGGTGTTGCCCTGGACCCCGAGAATCTCTGGAAGGAAATCGAGGATGTCACCAGCAAGGGTGTCCCCATTACTCCGGAGAATCTGAAAATCAGCGACCGGGCTTCCCTGCTGTTGCCCTGGCACCGGGAACTGGACGGGCTGGAAGAGGCCCGTCTGGCGGACAAGAAGTTTGGTTCTACCAAGCAGGGCATTGCGCCCTTTTACTCCGACAAGTATCAGAAAAAGACCATTCTTGCCGGCGAGCTGCTGTATCCCGAGCATCTGCGGGAGCATCTGCAGGACCTGATGGAGTGGAAGAATCTTACCCTGACCCGGGTGTATGGCGCCAAACCCGTTACCATGGAGGATCTGGAAGTCTGGATTGATGTCTTCTGCAACAAGATCAAGCCCTTTATCTGCGACACCGGCGCTTTCCTGCGTAAGGCTCAGAAAGAAGGAAAGCAGATTCTGTTCGAGGCCCAGCTGGGCGCGCTGCGTGATCTGGATTACGGCATCCATCCCTACACCACCTCCTCCAACGCCATCGCCGCCTATGCCCCTGTAGGCTCCGGTCTGCCGTCGGCAAAAATTGACGAGGTCATCGGCGTGGTCAAGGCCTACTCGACCTGTGTCGGCGAAGGTCCCTTTGTGTGCGAGATGTTCGGCGACGAGGCTGAGGAGCTGCGTAAGGCGGGCTTTGAATACGGTGCGAAAACCGGCCGTCCCCGCCGGGTGGGTCCCATCGACATTGTGGCCACCCGCTACGGTATCCATGTGCAGGCCGCTACCAATGTGGCCCTGACAAAGCTGGACGTCCTGAGCTATCTGGATAAAATCCCCATCTGCACCCACTACACCATCGACGGTCAGGTCACTGACGAATTCCCCTTCCCTTCCCTGCTGAATGACGCGAAGCCCGTCATTGAGTACATGGACGGCTGGAAGTGCGACATTTCCGGCGTACGGAACTGGGAAGATCTGCCGGAGGCAGCCCGGAAATATGTGGAATTCATTGAACAGAATATCGATTGCCATATTGGCTATGTCTCCGTGGGTCCTGAGAGAGACAGCATCATTATTCGTTAAGGAGAAAAAGAAATGACCGAGAAATACGAGTCCCCGCTGAGTTCCCGCTATGCCTCGGAGTATATGCTGAAGCTGTTTTCCATGGATACCCGGATTCAGACCTGGCGTAAGCTCTGGGTCTCGCTGGCAAAGGCGGAAATGGAGTTGGGCCTGCCTGTTACGGCAGAACAGGTGGCCCGGCTGGAGGCGCACATCACCGATATCGACTATGAATGCGCCGCGGCCCGTGAAAAAGAAGTGCGCCACGATGTCATGGCTCATGTCTATGCCTACGGAAAGGTCGCGCCGGAGGCTGCCGGCATCATCCACCTGGGCGCTACCAGCTGCTATGTCACTGACAATGCGGATATTGTCATTTACCGCGACGGTCTGAAATATCTTCGCGGGGAGCTTCTCAAGGTGATCGCGAATCTGGCAGAATTCGCTGAACACTACAAGGCTATGCCTACCCTCGGCTACACGCACTATCAGCCCGCACAGTTGGTCACTGTGGGCAAACGCGCAACCCTTTGGATGCAGGATTTCCAGACCGATCTGGAAGAACTGGATTTTGTGCTGGAAACCATGAAATTCCTTGGCTGCCGGGGCACTACCGGCACCGAGGCCAGCTTCCTGGAGCTTTTTGGCGGCGACACCGGGAAGATCGACGAAATGAACAGGAAAATCAGCGCGGACTTTGGATTCAGCAAGTGTTTCAGCGTCTGCGGTCAGACCTATCCCCGGAAGCTGGACAGCCGGATTCTCAATGTCCTGTCCTCCATTGCCCAGAGCTGCTATCGGATGGCCAACGACATTCGCCTGCTGCAGCACGACCGTCAGGTGGAAGAGCCTTTTGAAAAGAATCAGATTGGTTCCTCCGCCATGGCCTACAAGCGCAACCCCATGCGCTCTGAGCGAATCTGTTCTCTGTCCCGCTACCTGATGGCGGACGCTCTGAACGCCCCCATGACCGCCTCTACCCAGTGGCTGGAGCGCACCCTGGACGACTCCGCCAACCGCCGCATCTCTCTGCCCGAGGGCTTCCTCTGCGCGGATGCCATTCTGCGCCTGGCTCAGAACGTGACCAACGGCCTGCACGTCAACGAAAAAATCGTGGAGAAGACCGTGCGGGAGTATCTGCCCTTCATCGCTACGGAAAATCTGATGATGGAAGGCGTGAAGCATGGCGGCAACCGTCAGGAGCTGCATGAGATTATCCGCAGCTGCTCCATGGATGCCACCGCGAAAATGAAGAACGGCGAAAGCTGGGATCTTCTCAGCGATCTGGCGCAGCATTCCGAGTTCGGCATGACCAAGGAAGAGATGGATGCCGTGATGGAACCCTCCCTCTATACCGGTCGGTGTGCCGAGCAGGTGGAGCGCTTCCTGGCGGAAGTCCGGCCGCTGCTTGCTGACGTATCCAGGTCGGATACGGAAATCAACCTGTAACAGGAGACAGATTATGGACGAAAAGATACTGGTGCTGGATTTTGGCGGTCAGTATAACCAGCTCATTGCCCGGCGGGTTCGGGAGCAGAACGTTTACTGCGAGATAAAGCCCTACACCATGACCCTTGCGGAAATCCGCGCCTTCGACCCTTTGGGCATCATTTTCACCGGCGGCCCCAACAGTGTTTACCTCGAGGAGTCGCCCCATGTGGACCCGGAAATCTTCCGTCTGGGCGTGCCGATTTTGGGCATCTGTTACGGCTGCCAGCTCATGGCCCACACCCTGGGTGGTCAGGTGACGGCGGCACAGGAAGATACCGCACGGGAATACGGAAAAACCCCCACCTATTACGACACCGGCTGCAAGCTGTTCAAAGGTATCCCGGAGAAGGCCATCTCCTGGATGAGCCATGGTGACTATATGGCCAGAGTTCCGGAAGGCTTTGCGCTGGTTGCCCATACCGACGCTTGTCCCAACGCTGCCATTGCTGATGAAGCCCGGCGCTTCTATGGCGTCCAGTTCCATCCGGAGGTGAACCACACCCAGTACGGCGACCGGATGCTGCGGAACTTCCTCTACGAGGTCTGCGGGGCCAAGGGCACCTGGACCATGGGAGACTTCTGCAAGAATACCGTGGCGCAGTTACGGGAAACCATCGGCCCCAAAGGCCGGGTGTTGCTGGCTCTGTCCGGCGGTGTGGACTCCTCCGTACTGGCAGCGCTTCTGGCGGAGGCGGTAGGCGACCGGCTGACGGCGGTCTTTGTGGATCACGGCTGTATGCGCAAGAATGAGGGCGACGAGGTTGAAGCCGCCTTCAAAAAGTGGAACATTCATTTTGTCCGTGTGGATGCCCAGCAGCGGTTCCTGGACAAGCTGCAGGGCGTAGAGGATCCCCAGCGCAAGCGGCAGATCATCGGCGCCGAGTTCGGCTACGTCTTCCTGGACGAGGCTATGAAATTCGGCATCACCAAGGAGGATTTCTTCGCCCAGGGCACCATCTACCCGGATGTTATTGAATCCGGCGCCGGAGACGCCGACGTGATCAAGAGCCATCACAACAAGCTCCTGCCCCGGGAGGTCATTGAGCAGTTCCAGGCCGGTCTGGAGCCTCTGGACCACCTGTTCAAGGACGAGATCCGGCTGCTTGGCAAGGAACTGGGCCTACCTGACTATCTGGTCCACCGCCAGCCCTTCCCCGGCCCCGGCCTGGCTATCCGGATTCTGGGAGATGTCACCAAGGAAAAGCTGGATATTCTCCGGGAAGCGGACTTCATTTTCCGTGAAGAAATCGCCAAAGCCCAGCTTGGTGATATCTGCAGCCAATACTTTGCGGTACTGACCAATGCCAAAAGTGTTGGCGTCATGGGCGATGGGCGGACTTACGAAAACGTCCTGGCTCTGCGCAGCGTGACCACCAAGGACTTTATGACCGCGGAATGGACCCGGATTCCCTACGAAGTGCTGGACCGGGTGTCCGTGCGTATCGTCAACGAGGTGCCCCGGATTAACCGGATCGTCTATGATATCACCAGCAAACCCCCCGCAACCGTAGAGTGGGAGTGAGTTTTTGAAACTCCGAACCCGTTGCGGCACAACGATTTTGCGGTTTTATATCTCTCTTTTGATAACGATTTGATAACGCTCCCCATAGGCCGTATCATTCTGTATCCCCAGTGGATTGCGGGTAAAGAA
>JALFXH010000141.1 GCA_022786965.1 Clostridiales bacterium | reverse complement strand
TGCTGATTTCTCCCTGCTGATATTGTCTGATGATCTTTACTTTTTCTTCTGCACTCTTTTTTTGTTTCCTGGACATACAAATACTCCCTCCATGATGACAGTGTTTTATTTCACTGTCTCTCATAGAGGGAGCATATCATAGCGAATACCGGGTTTTTTCTTCTTTTATGACGCTAAATGAAATTGGGCTAAAAGACATTTTGAAACCGGATTTACTCACAGCACGGCTTTTGTTCTCCAACTGTCTGAGCAACGGTCAGACCATCCAGATATTCCCTCGCAAGCTGAACGCCCTCCACGGAAATACGGTAGTGCATACACTTGCCCTCCTTACGTCCCACAACGATGACGGAATCACAGAGGATCTTCATGTGGTGGTACTGGGTGGGCTGGCTGATGCTCATTTCCTCCAGTAGGCGGCAGGCGCACTTTTCACCATCAAAAAGGAGATTCAAAATGCGAATCCGGTTTTCATCGCAGAACTCTTTGAAAATCAGAGCGGTTCGTCGTTCGCCCATGGTTCAATCTCACATTGAAGAAAGTCTATATTATATGTAGTGAGGAGGATGTTGACAAGACCGGTGTGAGAAATTGATACTTGACAGGGGATAATACCCATGGGGAACAGGCAAAATCATAAAACAGGAAGGAAAAACACCCAAACGGCCGATACAGCGACCTGCCGTAAGGGACTGTAGCTGCTATTTGGATTGGAGCGTGAGATAACCTATCAGAACCCCTATTACCCGTATCGGCAACAAACAATCCTACTGCCCATCATCCTGTCTGCGTTCCCCAAGGAATTTGGGCGCGACATCGAAATCTTTGGCTTCACAAAAAACCGATACGTAACCTTACCAGTTACCTGTGAAAAATCCCCTGCATAGCAATGCAGCGCCAATACAGGACGCAAAGTAATGGTTTTTCTTCTTCCATATTCTGGCGATGGATGGATTCACTCTCCAATATGAAGGCCTGCTGCTTCATTCCCGGCTGGGCACACAATGCCCGGCTGCATCGTGCAAATACATAACCTCATCCCGCTGGTTGGCGGCGAAAGCTGTTTTTCCTTTACGTCTTCCCGCAGACCCGACGTAAGCGCAAGGGCGCTCTGTAATGCCGTCGGCAAGGGCTTGTTCTGTTCGGAGGATCGGCATAAAATCCCGCGGCAAGCTTTCCGTGTTAAATAGCGTCAAAACGTCAGCCGCATCTGATACCACCGGACATCCCCATGGGTGGACTGGGAAATGCCCTCGCTCACAAAGCCGAATTTGCCGTAGTAGTGCAGCAGAGGCTCCTTGCAGGTCAGCACAAGCCCTTTTCTGCCCTGAATTTTGGCTTCCTGAATCACATGGGACAGGAGTTTTCCCGCGCAGCCCCGGCAGCGGTAGTCAGGAATGATATCCACGCCGAAAATCATCTGCCATGCGCCGTTCTCATTGTGCATCCCGGCATCCTCGTACATTTCATCCCGGAGATCTGGCTCATCAGTGACCATTCCGTTGACAAATCCCACCATCACATCCCCGTCCAGCAGTAACCAGAAGTGGTTGGGATAGGATTGCAGGCGCTGGGCAAAGCTCAATGGCGTTGCCGCCTCGGCAGTGGGAAAGCAGACGGCTTCAATTTGCGCGATTTGAGCCAGATCGGCGGTGGTAGCAGTACGAATTTCCATGGTATTGCTTCCTTTTCTCTTACATATTCAGGATAATCTTGGCAGTTTTGCGTATTTCGCCCCGACCCAAACGGCCAACGTTGCGGATGGCGGCTCCCACCGCTTTAGCCATTCTGCACGGGAGTGGATCCGTTTGTCCTTTAGCTTCTACCCAACAGCCCCATACAGCTTGCTGGTCTTTTCCATAGTGTTAATCTTCCTTTCCCGGGCATTTTTCTTCCAGAATGTCAATGATGGTTTTTTCGGTGCCTGTCATGCCCGATGAGGCGATCCGTCCCATATTTTTCATGGTCTGCTCCGGGGTAGCGCCGTTGATGCCGTGGACATCGTAAATATAGACGCCTTGCATGGCCATATCCACGGCTCTCCATGCCGCGTCCACCGCTACCACACCCTTCATGGTACAGCCCTGATTGCCGCCATCGCAGATCATGCCGGTGATGCTGCTGGCAAGATTGTTGATGGTGTGCGTCATCATGTCGGTGGTGCCCTGGCGCAGGAATACCAGACCGCAGGCCATGCCGGTTCCGGCGGCAATGGCGCAGCCACAGAAGGCGGACAGCTTGCCGGAGTATTCCTTGATGTACATGCACACCAGATAGCTCAGGGCGGTGGCCCGCAGCAGGTCTTCCTCGGAATAACCGTTTACCTTGTATGCCGCGTACAGGGGCATGGTGGCAATGATTCCGTGAGCGCCAGACCCGGTGATGCTCATGGCAGGCTCCGGCAGGCCCAGTACCCGAGCCTCAATGGCGGCATTGCACAGAAGCGTCGCCGTTTTCTGCTCGTCATCGGAGATGATTTTTCCGCCGTTGGCTGCCAGAAGGTAGCGGGCGTAGGCGGTCTTGGGGCTGTTCAGTCCCGCTTCACAAAGAGCGTAGTTGGTGGTGAATGCCTGTCGGATGAAGGACAGCTCCTCTGCCGGAACGGTGCGGACATATTCGTGGAGCTGTTCCAGCGTATAGCGGTGAATCATGGGCGTGGCTTCCTGTTCGGCAGCTGCCGCGCTGTCCGCTTCCAACACGGTCACATCATTTTCCGTGATTTTTACAATGTTGGTATGGGCATCCCGGATGGTCACGCAGGCCCTGCCCTCGTCCGTCGTCACCGTTGCTTCAATAAAAATCCGGCTGGTGATTTCGCTCATTTCCACCCGAATCTGCCCGGCTTCCACCATTTCCCGGGCCTGCCGGGCCTGCTCCGGGGTGATGCCGTCCAGACATTCCAGACCCTTGTCCGGGTCGGCGCCCACCGCGCCCAGCGCGGCGGCGTGGTAATTGCCCACCTCGCTGCTGCCGGGGATGCCGCAGGTAAAAGCGTTCTTGAACATGCCGCTGTTCAGCCGCAGAAGAATGTGCTGAACCTCTCCGGTAACGTGACGTTTGGCGATGGACACCGCGAAAGCGATGGCCCCCGGTTCCGTCACGCCCAGCGCCGGACGCATATCCTCATAGATCAGTTTTGTCAATTCGTGCATCTTAGGCTCCTTTCCGCAGGAAAGCCCCGGCGCGGCGGGGCGCCGTCCGGGGCTTTTGATGGGATTACTTGAGAATCTCGTTCAGATCGAGGGTCAGGCTGCCGTCCTCCCGCTGGAAGCAGGGCACGCCCAGTCGCTGGGTGCCGCGGATGTCGGCGTACAGCTCACTGGTTTCCCGAATGTTCAGGTAGGTCAGCAGAGCAGCGTGGCAGGACAGAATGTCCTGGAAGCTGGCTTCCACGCCAGCGGCGGTGAGCTGGTTCAGGGCGTACAGGGTATCGGGGCAGAGATGGCTGCCAATGACAGTGATTTTCATGGGTTTGTCCTCCTTATTCTCATATCCTCCGAATAAGCCGCATATGCCGTTACAGGCTGTCTACAGCGGCTTTCAGCTGCAGCATCGCCTTTTCCAGTGTGGAGCGGGGGCAGGCGGCGTTCAGGCGCATATACCCACTCAGGCTGCGTCCGAAGGTGTAGCCTTCGTTGAGACCCAGCTTTGCCTTGTGAATGAAGAAGTCCCGCAGCTCCTCGTTGTTCATGCCCAGCTCTCGGCAGTCCAGCCACATCAGGTAGGTGGCATCGGGGCAGTTGGGCTTAATCTGGGGAATGTTCTTTGCACAGTAGTCACAGACGTAGTCAAAGTTGTCGGATACATAGGCCAGAAGCTGCTCCAGCCACTCCTCGCCCTCCCGGTAGGCGGCTTCCATGGCAACGGAGCTGAAGGCGTTGTTGCGGTGGATATCCATGCCGCCCCAGAATTTATCAAAGACAGCCTTCATTTCCGCATTGGGGAAGATGGTGGTGCTTGCCTGCAGGCCGGCCAGGTTAAAGGTCTTGGTGGCGGACACGCAGGTGATGATGCTCCTCGCGATTTCCGGGGAGAGGGCTGCCGTGGGGGTGTGGTGCTTGCCGTGGAAGATGAGATCGGAGTGGATTTCATCGGAAACCAGCAAGGTGCCATTCTCGATGCACAGCTCCGCCATTTTTTTTAGATCGGCGGGGTCCCACACCAGCCCTAACGGATTGTGGGGGTTGCACAGCAGGAAGATGCTGCATTCCTTTACCTTAGCGGCAAAGTCGTCGAAATCCACATGCCAGGTTCCGTTTTCTTCCACCAGCTTGTTTTCCACCACGGTGCGATCCCAGGCTTCCACCACGTCGTAGAATTCGGAGTAAACCGGGGTCTGGATCAGAACCTTGTCGCCATCCTTGCTGAACAGCTTGACGATGGCGGACAGAGCAGGCACCACGCCCAGGCTCCAGCTCATCAGGGCGGTGTCGGGCTTCCAGTTGTTGCGCTTGACCTCCCACTCCTGAACGGCTTCAAAGTAGCTGGAAGGACGGGAGGTGTAGCCCCAGATGCCTTCCTCCGCCTTTGCCTTGCAGGCGTCGATGATGGGCTGGGCGGTACGGAAATCCATGTCCGCCACCCACAGGGGGATCACATCGTCTGTACCGAATTTTTTGACGCGCTCGTCGTATTTGGCGGAACGGTTGGCGCTGCGGTCAATCACCTCATCAAAATTGTACTTCATACGCGGCTCCTTTTTGTTGTCAGTTGTCGTTTGGGCCAGGTCATCGGCCTGATCCTTTGCCTGATACGAGTATACCGCGAATTTTGAAATTGTCAAATACTCTGAGTTTCACGCGGTGAAACAATTACCGCTTTTTGTTTCGTATGAATACCTAAAACCCTTGATCCGCAAACGATTATTGTATATAATGGGGCCAAGGCAAGCATATTTTAGCGCTTTTCACATTCTCAGGAAACCGCGCAGTCTGCAAAATGGAGGCGAGTTGTTTGTGGATATTGCCCAAGAAATCGGCTTAAAAATTCGGTATTACCGGAAAAAGAAAGGCATGACCGTGGAACAGCTGGCAGCAGCTGTCTGCAAAAGCAAGTCCAGCATTTCCAAATATGAGTCAGGACAGATCGTGGTGGACGTTTTGTCCCTGTACGACATTGCCCGGGCGCTGGATGTAAAAGTAACCCAGCTGCTGTATCTTCCTCCCTCGGGTTACACCGGGGCGCCCTCCGGTTCTGTACCCGCTTTCTTCGCTGGTCTCAGCCATTTTTATTTGTACTATTATGATGGGCGGGTCAATCAAATCAACCGATGTGTTTTGGATATCTCTTCTGAGGTGGAGCCGGGGGTGTTTCATGCGCTGATGTACATGAACGTGGGGGATTATCAGCACTACACCATGTGTGAAAATCTCTACGAAGGAACCCTGACCCACTATGACGCTCTGAGCCTTCTGGTTCTGCAAAATCAGAACATGGAAATGGATCTCTACCAGGTTGGTGTGCCCAGCCCCTATATGAACGCTCCGGTAAAGTGGGCGCTGGCCTTTGGAATTTCCAGCCGTCCGCTGATGCCCACCTCCACCAAGGTGCTGCTGAGCAAAACCATTCAGGAGGAAACGCCGGAATTTGAGAAGAACCTCCGGCTCTCCAAAGAGGATATCCGCCTGATGAAGCTGTACAATATGCTGACAATTCTGTAAGCCGTTCATAAGCGGGTCAGGCAGCAGAACGGGCGAGCGCGCCCTGGCTTCTTAATCTCAGTAAGCACGGCTCCGGCTGCCATGGTCATTATGAGGAATGCTGTGACAGATTCCGAGTACTGGGCGTATTGCGGGGGAAAAGAGAATTTCTGTTTTTTGGCAATGAAAGATTGATAATCATTTTGGAATATTTGCCCGTCTGTGGTATATTCAACCTGAAAGAATCAGCAGGGTCTGCGATGTACTGCCGGACATCTCGGAGGCGGAATTCAGCCGCTACCCCATGGGACTTGTTTTACCCCGGCTATACCTGCCGGCGGGACAAGAACGAATCCCCAGTTATCCATTTTGTCATTCGGCATCCCAAAATGTGCGCCGCCATCGAGAATATGGTGCTGCCTGTGATCGAATCAGAAGAAAGGAGCAAGGAACCATGAAAAAGAAAACCTACACAAAAAACGACTATTATCGTATCTAGACGCAAATGGGCGCCATCGCCGGTATGTTCGCGCTGACCGCCATGTCCGCGGCGCTGCTGCTGGGCGCTGTGGCCGCGGGAATCCACTACTACCGTCAGGACGGCGGCTTGGGCTTGTCCAGCTGGCTCTGCCTTGCCGTGTTCGCGCTGAGTCTGCCCATGATCGTCAGAAATTGGAAGCGGTACAGGCTTCTTCAGAAAAAACTCCGGGAGTAGTCACGGGAAGAGGTGGAAAACGACCCGGATTTCAAGGTGACGATCCAGACGACCAAACAGGTGTGGGGAGCCATCGTGCTGTTGGGTATCCTTGCCGGGAC
Source organism: Clostridiales bacterium (assembly GCA_022786965.1). Lineage (GTDB taxonomy): Bacteria > Bacillota > Clostridia > Oscillospirales > Oscillospiraceae > Faecousia. The sequence continues at coordinate 13,452 of JALFXH010000141.1, read as the reverse complement.
CACGTTGGCGTTCAGCGCTTTTTCGATCTGGCTTATGAACGAATTCCATGCCACCGCGTATCTTTTCATATTTGTTGTGTTCTTCACACTGACGATGCCGTCTCTGGCGATGATGATCGCGTATATCCGGCTCCTGCCCATGACCAGACAGCTGGAATCAGCGCAGAAGGCCGGAGCTTAACAGGAAATAGTCGACAGGAGGTTTTGAATATGAAACTGCGAATTGTTCTGATTGTTTTGGCGGGATGCCTGATACTTTCCGCCTGCGGCGGGGCGGAAACCACGCCGGAAACCAGCGGGGCCGCGGCGGAGACTTACACCGAGGTTCCGAAAACTGCAGCCGCGGCTACGATGGAAGCCACCGTTGAGACCGAAGAAGCGTATACGGAGGAAGTGACCACGGAACCCGCCGCTGTCACGGAGAATCGGTATCATACTCAGGGCTGGGACTATTGGAGCGACTACGTCTATATGGAGAATGAACAGCCCAAATACTGGATCGAGTTTGACGGGGAATTCTACCTGCACTGTATGTTCCGCTCCGACAGTCCGGAATACGAAGAGGTGGTTTACACCCTGTATCCCGACTGGGACGCGCCTACCGCTCAGGAGCTGACCATCCGCGCCGTGAAGGACGCGAAGGGCAATGACGTTTCCGATTGGTTTGAAAGTCTTCATTTCCTGTTCAGTAGTGAGGACATGGTACTGATGCAGGTCAAGCGCGATGAAAGCACCCTGGCAGGTGGGCCGGATAATAATATTCTGAGCGGAGACTATGTGCTCCTGCCCCGAATGGTTTATCCCAAATAGCGGCGGTTTCATAGGGAGGGCAATATGACGATTTTATTTTTCATAGCATTGGTCCCTTGCTGCTTTTGCGTACTCTTTTTCCTTACCAGCATTTGTGCCATTATCGGCATCAAAAAACGGAAAAAGTACAGCAAGGGCGAGGCTACCCTTCTGCGGGTGGTGGAACCCCGGGGCAAGGACGAGGATTTGTGGTTTGAGATTGCCTATACCGTTGACGGTGTTGCCTACAAGGCTGGGGTGAATCTGGAAAATGTGGAGGGCGTCACCGTCAAAACGCCTGCCGGCACCCGGGTGCCCATCTGTTATGACCCGAAAAAACCTGACCGGGTCATCATCGCGGAAGACCCGACCATGCGCAAGACCGTGGAATCCTGGAGGCGCACCCGGAAACGCTCCTTAATTGGGATGCTCATTTTTTTCGGGATCACTGCGTTTGCTCTTACCCACATGGAGGAATCGGAAGCTTTGCCCCTTAACACAACCACCATCGGTCAGTTCAGCCCGGAGCTATCGGCGCTGGCGGAAAAACAGCCGGACAAGCTGATCTTTACCGAGTCCATTGGGAAACCCGACACCTTCAGCATCACCATTGGCGATCCCACTGAAGCAAAGAAAGCGCTGAATATCATTCTGAGCGCGCAGGTATCCAGGGTGGGCTGTCAGGTGGATATGGTGCAGTATCGGTACGAGGAATACTGCTTTGTCTTTGGTACGGAAACCTTTACCTTTGGCTTCCTGCCCCACAGCTATTTCTGCTACAACGGGCAGGACTACGAGCTGGGAGAAAACCGGATCAGCGCCCTGTGCGATTCCCTGCACGCAATGGCCGTGGAAGCAGCCCAATGGTTTGGTGCCGATGCCGAGCTGCTGACGAAGTTTGTGGACAATGGGGATGAGGCCCACTCTATAACAGAACTGACCCTGTACGCGGGCGATGAAGTATTCACCGGATATATTGAGGGAGCCTATGAGGTGCTGTCCACCGAAAAGCAGCCGGACGGCTATGTCATCCGCTACACCTACGGGGACTTCTACAGCCACGATACCATCCGCAGCAGCTTTGTTACCGTGGAAGATGGGAAAATGGTCATCAGCGATTGGGAAAGCTGAGAGGAGGAGCGGATATGGATAAATTTTGGAAAACCTATCGCACCATCAGCCTCTATCTGATCGTTCCCGCAATCTGTATGTTTGTGATCGGCCTGTTTTCGTATCTGTTGGATCAGGAGCCGGAGCGGTTTGACCGTCAGACCCAGGGCGTGGTGGTGTCCTGCGTGGATGAAACAGACCGATCAAGGCCCGCACTGGAAAACGGCGGACCCAATCTGCGTTTCCTGATCAAGGCGGAGTATCAGGTGGACGGAACTACCTACACCTGCAAGGAGACCTGGGGCTCTCCCCAAAAGGTTGGCTCCGAAATCACCGTTTCCTACAATTCAGCCAAGCCCTCGGACAGCACCCTGAACACGGACCCCGTGGCTGGAAAACAGCGGGTTGGGAATCTGGTGGTGGGCTCCGGAATTGCCCTGGTCCTCTGCGTGGTTCCTCTGGTCGCGGAGAAAATACGCAAACCCGGAAAGTGAACAATTTGAAAACCGTCTGAGCTCCGAAAGAACTCAGACGGTTTTTTGACTACTTGATTCGGACTTGGGCGCAAAAGCGATACCGAGCAGCGCCCAATGGTGTAACGACTATATCAAGCGTCCGTGACGCATTGGCAGGCGGCCCTGCCGCCGTCCGTTACGCGTTGTCTGCGGCACTGCCGCCCGCCGCGATGGCTTCAATCTCGCACAGAACACCCTTGGGCAGAGTCTTCACAGCCACGCAGCTGCGGGCGGGCTTGGAAACAAAGAATTTGGCGTAAACCTCGTTAAACGCGGCGAAATCTCCCATATCCGCAAGGAAGCAGGTGGTTTTGAACACCTTGTCCATGCCGGTGCCCGCGGCTTCCAGGATGGCGGCGATGTTGCGGCAGCTGCGCTCGCACTGAGCCTCGATGCCCTGAGGGATCTCGCCGGTGGCGGGGTCAATGGGAATCTGGCCGGAAGTGAAAACCAGACCGTTAATCTCATAGCCCTGAGAGTAGGGGCCGATGGCGGCGGGGGCGCTGACAGTGTGAATGATGTTCATGGGAAGAACCTCCTGATGTTTTTCTGTTACTGTAACATGGAAACGGGGAAAGGTCAAGGCCGGATTCCTCCATAAAATCGACACATTTTTCTGCGAAATACACCTGTCGGTTTCCGGCGGAAGCTGCTATAATGGTGTCACAAAACGAAAGGAGCGGATAGCGTGAAGATTGTCGTGATTCACGGGCAGAACCACCAGGGCAGCACCTGTATGACGGCCCGGCAGCTGGCGGAAAAGGTGGGCGGCGAAACAAAGGAGTTTTTCCTGCCCCGGGACTTTGATCAGCCCTGCCGGGGCTGCTACACCTGCTTTCAGACGGAGTTGAGCAAATGCCCCCACTATCGGGAACTGGAGCCCCTGGAGCAGGCAATTCTGGAAGCGGACCTGCTGATTTTTGACAGCCCGGTGTACGTCTACCACGCCACTGGGCAGATGATGAGCTTTCTGGACCACTTCGGCACCTGGTGGGTGGTGCACCGGCCCCGGACGGAGATGAGCCGGAAGCAGGCGGTGGCCATTTCCACCGCTGCCGGCGGCGGGATGAAGAGCACCTGCCGGGATATGGCGGATTCCCTGGAAATGTGGGGCGTTCACAAGGTATACCGGCTGGGCGTCGGTGTTCAAGCCACAAAACCCGCGGAAATCCCGGAAAGAATTCAGAAGTCCATTGACAAAAAGACCGACGCGCTGGCCCGGAAAATCCGGTCAAACGCCGGGAAACGTGGGTACAATACCCGTGCGAAACTGTGGTTCACACTGATGCGCATGGCCCACAAGCACCTCCCGCCGGTGGAACCGGACTACGGCTACTGGGAGGCTCAGGGCTGGCATGGGAAGGGCAGGCCATGGAGGGACGAAGCATGACTCTTCGGGACATTCTCTGCGCGAAAGATGTAAAGAGCAGCTACCAGCTTTTTGTTCAGCTGGAACAGCAGGCGGGGGAAGACCCGGCGCTGTTTCGGGAGTACCCCCTGTATCTGGAACTGCTGCAAAGCGACAGCAGCTACCTTCGGGTCCGGGGCTTTCGGATGCTCTGCGCCGGGGCAAAGTGGGATACAGAGGGGGTCATCCGGGAGAATCTGCCTCAGATTCTGGCGGAGCTGCGGGATGAAAAGCCCACCGCTGTCCGGCAGTGCCTGGCGGCGCTGCCGAAGCTGGTAACGTGCAGGCCGGAGCTGACCGCGTTGGTTTGCCAGGCGGTATCCGAACTGGATTTTTCAAGATACGGCGATTCCATGCGGCCCCTGATTTACAGGGACGCGGAAGCCTTCCTGAAACGATACCAATGAACGATGTGAACTCCCGGCAGCTTGCGGAAAGCTGCCGGGAATGAAGATTCGCGGTTACCGCTGGCGCCGGTCATGGGTTCGGCAGCACTCCGTTTTGCCCATTCGGAGCCATGGACAGGCCCCCTTTCTAGTACCAAGTGAGAATGAGGGCCAGCTGTTACCCAAAGATCCGCAGGTATCTTTCAATCTGACAGTTTTCTCCCCGGAGTTCCGGCACAAAACGGGCACAGTGTACAAACTTTTGCCTTTGGTGCGCGGACACTTGACAGCGGGAGAACAACGTGATAGTATACAGAAAATTGAATCGCTTAGATAGAGGCGCGGTTCGCATCAGTACCCACTGGCAAGGCAGGGTAGCCGTCAGAGGGGAAAGGGCTCACCGCCGAAGCGGAAAACGATCACCCCTTCGTCTCCGCTGGGCCGTCAGAGAATATCTGCCGGACTGTCACAAGACTTTGTGAAGCGCTATCATTGGCTGTTCGGCTGAACGCACAATGCCGTATTACCATGGACCGCTTACCAAAGCGGTTCATTTTTTATCCCATCGGAGGGTGACTACTCCGAAAAACAAAAAGTGTATATCGGCTTTACACAGCAAAAGGGGAATTTAGTTGATAGTTGACAGTTGATAGTTGTGGTATCCCTTCGGGATGAATAAAAATAGACTGTAAGCATGAAATATCAGGGGTTTCCCAAAGAAACCTGCCATTTTTGATATTATTTAAATTGTCCCGAAGGGGCTCCTTAACTGTCAACTGTCAACTATTCACTGTCAACTAAAGAACAATGCTGCTGAGTAAAACCGATAAGCACAAAACAAAAAATGAGAGGTTGACAAACATGAAGAAGATGCTTTCCCTGATCATGGCTGTGACCATGGTGCTGGCGCTGGCTGCCTGCGGCGGTTCCTCCGCCCCTGCCGCAACCACTGCCCCCGCTGCTCCTGCCGCCACCGAGGCTGCCCCTGCCGCCACGGAAGCTGCTCCCGCTGCCGACGTACCCGCCGGTCTGGAGGATGGCGTGCTGACCATCGCCATGGAGTGCGCCTACGCCCCCTACAACTGGACTCAGAGCGACGACTCCAACGGCGCTGTGCCCATCGCCAACGTTCCCGGCTCTTACGCCAACGGCTACGACGTGATGATCGGCAAGAAGATTGCCGAGGCCAACGGCTGGCAGCTGGAGGTCATCCAGTCCGACTGGGATTCCCTGGTGCCCGGCGTTCAGACCGGTACCTTTGACGCCGTCATCGCCGGCCAGTCCATGACCGCCGAGCGTGCCGAGCAGGTGGACTTCGCCGGCCCCTACTTCTACGCCACCATCGTTTGCGTGACCAAGGCTGACGGCAAGTTCGCAAACGCCACCTCCATCTCTGACCTGGCCGGCGGCTCCTGCACCGCCCAGATCGCCACCATCTGGTACGACCAGTGCCTGCCTCAGATTGAGGGCGCCAACATCCAGACCGCCGCTGAGACCGCTCCCGCCATGCTGATGGCCCTGGAGACCGACACCGTTGACTTTATCTGCACCGATATGCCCACCGCCCAGGGCGCTGTGGCTGCCTACCCCGACATGAAGATTCTGGACTTCTCCGGCACCGACGGCGACTTCCAGTTCTCTGACGAGGTTCGTGCCGAGAACGTCAACATCGGCGTTTCCGTCATGAAGGGCAACACCCTGCTGAAGGATAAGATCGATGCCGTGCTGTCCACCATGACCCCCGACGACTTTAACGATCTGATGGCCTACGCCATTTCCGTTCAGCCCCTGAGCGAGTAACTGCTTACATGATACCAAGGCGAGAGGGTTTCATCCTCTCGCCTTGCGGTGTTAATTATAATAAGGAGAAAGCACCATGGAGAAAATCACCCAACTTTGTGCCGATATCGTCAAGCTGTGGTCGAAATACGGCGGCTCCTACCTCACCGGTATGCGCAATACGCTGGTGCTGGCACTGATTGCCACGGCCATCGGCTGCGTTATTGGCTTTATCTGCGGCATTCTGAACACCATTCCCTGCACCGACCGGGATCCGCTGCCCAAGCGTGTTTTGCTGCGGCTGATCCGGATTATCGTCCGGGTGTATGTCGAGGTATTCCGGGGCACCCCCATGGTGCTGCAGGCAGTCTTCGTCTACTACGGCCTGCCCTACTTCACGGATAACGCGGTGAAATTCACGAATATCTGGGTTGCCGCCATTCTGGTGGTGTCCATCAACACCGGCGCGTATATGGCGGAGTCCGTCCGGGGCGGCATCATTTCCATTGACCCCGGCCAGACCGAGGGCGCCAAGGCCATCGGCATGACCCATGTGCAGACCATGCTTCATGTGATCCTGCCCCAGGCTCTGCGGAACATTATGCCCCAGATCGGCAACAACTTCATCATCAACGTGAAGGACACCTCCGTCATGTTCATCATCGGCTTCCCGGACTTCTTCGCGGCCCACCGGGCCGCCGTGGGCGCCAGCTATCTGTACTTCCCCTCCGCCACGGTGGAAATGGCGGGCTATCTGTGCATGACCCTCATCGCTTCCTTCCTGCTGCGGTGGGTGGAGAAGAAGATGGACGGGTCAAGCAACTATGAGCTGGTGCAGGAAGACCAGCTGACCATGACCGCCGGAACCTACAACCACCCGGATAAGGGCACGCCCTTTGACGAGCACAGCAAGGAATTCCGGAATCGGACGGAACAGGAATTGAAGTTCGGCCGTACAAGAGGAGATCGCTGATATGGAAGATATGATTTTACAGGTGAACCACCTGTCCAAGTCCTTTGGCAGCCATGAGGTGCTGCGGGATATCGATTTCACCGTGAAAAAGGGCGACGTGACCTCCATCATCGGCGCCTCCGGTTCCGGCAAATCCACCCTGCTTCGCTGCATTAACCTTTTGGAAATCCCCACCTCCGGCGAAATTCTCTACCACGGCAAGAATGTGGCGGCCAAGGGCGTCAATGCCCCGGCCTACCGCTCCCATGTGGGCATGGTGTTCCAGTCCTTCAACCTGTTCAACAACATGACGGTTCTGGAAAACTGCATTGTGGGTCAGGTAAAGGTTCTCAAACGCGGCCGGGAGGAAGCCAAGGCCCATGCTTTGCAATATCTGGAAAAGGTGGGCATGACCCCCTACATCAACGCCAAGCCCCGGCAGATTTCCGGCGGTCAGAAGCAGCGGGTGGCAATCGCCCGGGCGCTGGCCATGGACCCGGAGGTGCTGCTGTTCGACGAGCCTACCTCCGCCCTGGACCCGGAAATGGTGGGCGAGGTGCTTTCCGTCATGCGCGGCCTGGCCCGGGAGGGCATGACCATGCTGGTGGTGACCCACGAGATGGCCTTTGCCCGGGATGTGAGCAACCATGTGGTCTACATGAACGGGGGCGTCATCTGTGAGGAGGGCACCCCCGAGGAGCTGTTCGGCAGCCCCCAGAAGCAGGAAACCAGAGATTTCCTCTCCCGTTTCCGCAATAATTGACAGAAAAAACCGGATTCCGCCAGGAATCCGGTTTTCTTCATACATTCAGCAGTATTAGCGACAGCAGGATCATACCCAGGGCGGCCCATTGCTGCTTTCTCAGCCGCTCCCGGAACAGGAGGACGCCCGCGATGGTTACAACCAGAAGGGTTGCCACGCTGTACACGGGGTAGACGATGACCGCGGGCAGACTGGTAAGAGATGCCAGCAGAAATTTGGCCGCGAAATAGTTGGGAATGCCCACCAGAAATCCGAAGATCCACTCCATTTTACCCGGCAGCCCTTCCTTTCTGACGGCGATCAGAAGGATACACAGCCCCAGGGCCGTGAAGAAGGTGTACAGCAGAAAATGCCCGGACAGGCTGGCACTGCCATAGACCTCAAATACCTTGCTCATCACATCACAGCCGCCGCAGGACAGCAGCAGAAGCAGCAGTCCCGCCATGGAGCCGGCCTTTTCTCCGCCGGAGCGGCGGTTCATCAGCACGATGGCAGCCAGAGCCAACGCGAACGCGAACCAGTGCCACGGGGCGGGCCGCTCTCCGAAGCAAGCCACGGACACGACCATGGACACCAGCAGCCCCAGTTTTTGAAACGTTGCGGACAGTACCACGCCGTTGCGGCGGATGCTCCACTGCAGCAGCACGAAGCCGGCCAGGAAGAGAAAACCGTCTAACAGCCCCAGCCCCACAGCTGTGGGCAGCCCCGGCCCGGCGGGCAGCAGAGGGGCGAAGCCCGTATCCGCCCAGGAAAGCGCGGAACACAGAAGATAGTTTGTCGCCAGCAGGGCGGTTTCTTTTTTGACACGGGACTTGCTCAGCCGCATGGCGATGGACACCAAGGCGCTGCTCAATACCGCAAGACTCAGATTCAGCATGATTACTCCTCCCAAAACCCCAACATTCTATCAGGTATTCGGGAGCCTGGCAAGACCCGTTGAAAAAATTTTCTTTCCGACGGGATTCGACAAAATATGCGCAGAAAAGAATTATAATAAAGATGATCCTTTTCTTTTCGACAGATTTCGTCCGCGTTTACGAACGGGGTAATGGCAGACTGCCCGAACAGACAGGCGTTTTTGCCGAATCAACAGAAAGGGAAATGAAATCAGAGACCGTCGAGAAAGAAGACCCGCTTCCGGAGCAGACAGCTGGGGCGGGAATCTGGATGGAATCCATCCGCGGCAGCGGCCCCCTTGCTCAGCCGGGGGGTGTTTTTACGCTGAAACAGAAACAGATACATAGAGGAGGGGATAGCGTGCGCAAACGTCTGACGGCATGGCTTACCGCTGCCGCGGTGTGTATAGGGCTGGCGGCGGGCATCTGGTACTGCAGCTTCGTGAGCCGGACAATTTATACGGAAAGCACGGAGCATCTGCGGGAGGTCTATCATCAGGCCAATCAGTCTCTGTATAGCCTTGTCGGCAGAAATTGGGGCGCTTTGCATCTTTGGACACCCTATCTGCAAAGCGGGGCAAGCGACCGTCAGATCGAGACCTTTGCCGCCCAGGCCAAAGAAGAAACTGGTTTTACGGACTTCTATTTTATCTCCCGGCAGGGCGGCTATCGCACGGCGGACGGGGACAGCGGCTATCTGGACATGAAAGAGGAGCTGCCCGCCCTGATTTTGGAGCAAAGAGATGTGGTCGTGAATACCGTAGTGCCCGGCGAATCGTCCATTATGGTGTTTGCCGTACCCACCGATCGCGGAACCTACCAGGGCTTTGCCTATGAGGCCATTGCCATCAGCTATACCAACGAGGACCTGCTGGAAGCGCTGAAAATTACGGCTTTCAACGGACAGTCCAATACCTATGTGGTGCGTCAGGACGGGCGCGTCATCGTGGACGGCGCCTATGACCAGAAGCGGAAGACCTACAACGTGCTGGCCATGCTGCGGGATGACTCGGATCTGGACGAGGAAGCTGTTGACAGAATTCTGGAAGATTTTCGCGGCGGAAACTCTGGAGCGGCGCTGTTTGAGGCTGACAGAATCCGCTACTATCTGATCTATGAATCCGTGAATTTTGAAGACTGGATTGTGGTGGGCATCGTACCGGCTGACGTGGTCAATGCCAGTATGAACCGGCTCCAATCCACCACGCTGATTCTGGTGTCCCTGATTACCGGAGGCGCGGCGGTGGTGCTGCTGTATTATGTCATCCGGCGGCACCGGCGGAATCTGCGGAAAAAGGATACGGAGCTGCTCTACCGGGACGCGCTGTTCTCCACCCTGTCCGGCAATGTGGATGACATTTTCATGATGCTGGACGCGAAGAATCTCCGTGTGGACTACCTCAGTCCCAACATCGAAAAGCTGGTGGGCATCCCGGAAGAGGAGGCCCGGGCCGATATCCGGGTGCTGGACGCGCTGGCAAGAAACCGGGAGATCCCCATGATCTTCGATCAGCTCATCGCCATCCAGCCCGGACAGCAGATGGACTGGGACCGGGAATATACCCACCGCAAAACCGGAGAGGTTCGCTGGTTTCGCGGCACGGCCCTGTGCCGGGAGCTGAGAGGACGAAAAAAGTATATTCTGGTGCTGTCCGACCGGACGAAGGACAGACGAACCAACCAGGCTTTGGCGGAAGCGGTCAGCGTGGCCCAGAGCGCCAACAAGGCAAAGAGTACCTTCCTGAGCCATATGTCCCATGACATCCGAACCCCCATGAACGCCATCATCGGCTTCACCACCCTGGCCCAGGCCAACGCCGACAGCACGGAAAAGGTCCGGGATTATCTGGCGAAAATCCTTTCTTCCAGCAGCCACCTGTTGAATCTTATCAACGACCTGCTGGATATGAGCCGCATCGAAAGCGGAAAAATCCGCATTGAGGAACAGCAGATCAATCTGGCGGACGTTTTCCACGATCTGAAGGATATTATCAGCGGCCAGATTGACGCCAAGCAGCTGCAGCTGCGGATGGATATTCTGAATGTGGTGGACGAGGACGTGTACTGCGACAAGACCAGACTGAATCAGGTGCTGATAAACCTGCTGTCCAACGCCATCAAGTTCACGCCGGCGGGGGGCGCTGTGTCTGTCCGGGTGGCACAGCTGCCTGATGCGCCGGAAGGAGAGGGACTGTACGAAATCCGGGTACGGGACACGGGAATCGGCATGAGCGAGGAATTTGCCGCTCATATTTTTGAACCCTTTGAGCGGGAGCAGACTGCTACAGTCAGCCGCACCCAGGGAACAGGCCTGGGTATGGCCATTTCCAAAAACATCATTGAGATGATGGGCGGCGACATCTCGGTGTTCAGCCAGAAGGACAAGGGCACTGAATTTGTAATGCACCTGCCGCTCCGGCTGCAGGAGGGGCAAAAAAACGTGGAGGTAATCCGGGAATTGGCAGGTATGAAGGCGCTGGTGGTGGACGCGGATTTTGATACCTGCGACAGCGTGACCCGGATGCTGGTGAAACTGGGAATGCGCTCCGAGTGGACCATGTTCGGCAGGGAGGCAGTTCTCCGGGCGCGGCAGTCCATGGATTGGAACGATCCCTTCGGGGCTTACATCGTCAGCTGGAATCTGCCGGACCGGCAGGGTATTGAGGTGGTACGCCAGATTCGGGCGCTGGGGGAGGATATCCCCATTATTCTCCTCACCGCGGGTGACTGGGCGGATATCGAAGCGGAGGCCAGAGCGGCGGGGGTGACGGGCTTCTGCACCAAGCCCATGTTCCTGTCCGATCTGCGGGACGCGCTGCTGACAGCACTGGGACGGATGAAAAAGCAGCGGGAGGTCATTCTGCCTCCCGCCGATGACACGCTGCAATTTAAGGGCAAGCGATTGCTCCTGACGGAGGACAACGAGCTGAATCGGGAGATCGGGATGGAAATTCTGAAGGAGTACGGCTTCATCATCGACACGGCGGAAAACGGCGCTGTGGCGGTGCGGAAAATAGCCGCTTCCACCCCCGGCACCTATGACCTGGTACTGATGGACATTCAGATGCCGGTGATGGACGGCTTTGAGGCTACCCGCCGAATCCGGGCTCTGCCCCAGCCGGCCCTGTCCCACATTCCTATCATTGCCATGACAGCCAACGCGTTCGATGAAGACCGCCGGGCGGCGGCACGCTGCGGTATGAACGGCTTCGTTTCCAAGCCCATTGACATGGAGGAACTGGCACGGACGCTGTACAAAATATTCGGATAAGGAAAATGACCCTTCTTCCGTGGGAAGAGGGCCATTTTGACGATCAGGATGGGACGGTTTCCCCGGTCCAGCTGAGGATGCCGCCGAATTCCACAATATTCGTATAGCCGGAATCCGCCAATTTCTGTGCGGCCTGCTTACTGCGGTTGCCGCTGCGGCAGTAGACCAGAATCAGCTGCTCTTTGTCGGGCAGCGCCGGGATGTCCCCGGTGCCGATGGTTTCGTTGGGAACGCAGATGGCGCCGGGAATGTGGCCTTGGTCGTATTCCGTCTGGGTGCGGACGTCCAGAATGATGTAATTTGTTTCCGACTCTATCAGAGCGGCGGCCTCGGTGGGGCTGACCTGCCGGTAGGCGGGAGCTTTCGCTCCTCCGCAGCCGGTCAGCAGCAGGATGGCTCCGAGAGCCGCGATGAGTAATTTCATGAGAACTCCTCCTCTTGTGTAGATGGCTGTATTATAGCCGTTTCAGGCGCTAAAAGCAAATAAAAATGCCCGGAACTGGTCTTCACGTCTCCAATTCCGGGCTTTGTTTCGGTTGTAGGCCTTGCTGTTTTCGGGTTTCCGGGTGACGGGACTGACGCAGCCCCATATGGTTCTGCGCTGGCTGTCCAGTCTGCGCTTTTCCTTTTTGGAAAGCTCCTCGTAGGGAATGTACTTATCCATAATCCTTCCTCCTTTTGATGCTAACAAAATTGTAGCAGAAATCGCTGCACCCGTCAAATGAACCCTTTGTTAATTCGTAGAAGTGTGTTATAATCAGGGAAATCATCGAAAAGGTAGGGATCAGAATGGAATTACTGGATATCGTGGATGAAAACGGAATGCCCGCGGGGGCCGTGGTTTCCCGGGAGAAAGCCCATGCCCAGGGCATCCGGCACAGAACCTCCCATGTGTGGCTGGCGCGAAAAAGAGAGGGAAAACTGGAAATTCTCCTGCAAAAGCGTTGTAAAACCAAGGATTCCTGGCCCGGCTGCTACGATATTTCCAGCGCGGGACACATCCCGGCGGGGGTGGACTTTATTCCCTCGGCTCTGCGGGAGCTGCGGGAGGAGCTGGGGGTGGAGGCCGCGCCGGAGGAGCTGATCTTCTGCGGGAACCGGCACATCTGCGCCGACGGCGTTTTTCACGGACAGCCCTTCCACGACCGGCAGTATTCCCGGGTTTTCGCCCTCTGGCGGGATCAGAATGAATTCCGGCTGCAAAAGGAGGAGATCGACTCGGCGCGCTGGATGGAGCTGGACGCCTGCCTGGAAGCAGTGCGGCAGAATACCATTGCCCACTGCATTTATCCGGAGGAGCTGGAAATGGTGAAAGCCGCCCTGATGCAATAAAGCAATATGCTTGTCGGGCGAATTCAGCAAAAGGAGAATTTAGCCAACTAAGCCTTCCCCTTTGGGGAAGGTGCCCCCGCAGGGGGCGGAAGAGGGCGGTAAAGCATAAATCCTTCTTCAACGTTTCGGCGAAATGGTGGGAACCTCTTCCGACCTCGCTTGCGCTCGGCCACCTTAATGAATAGAGGTATGATTGCCACCGGCAATCATTGGCATTGCAGATTCGCTGCGCGGAGCACCACCCCAAAGGG
>JALFXH010000117.1 GCA_022786965.1 Clostridiales bacterium | reverse complement strand
TTTGGCGTTGGAGGGAAGACGGTACTTTTTTATATCATTTTCTATTCGTCATTTTGCCTGTGGATAATTCTCTAATCATGGGGCGACTGAATAGATACGATTTTTCGCAGAATATGACGGACTGGACCCATACATAGGCATGGTCAGCGTTCGTTCCCTTTCGAATCGTGATCATAACCGCTCCGCTACTCCGCGACAGTCAGGTAGTTACTGACACAATACAGCGTCTGTCCCTGATACTCGACCCTCGACCAGCCCACGTCACGATTGATCCCGGTGCGTGTTACGACCTCACCGTTTTTCAGCGTGGCAACCACTTCGCATCTGGGGTCTTCCACACTGGGCAGGGTCCGCAGGTTTACCTCCACCTTTGCGGTAACACGATCCTGGATCGATTCAAACTGCGTTTGAATCTGCACAGCTTCTGGCGTCTCCGGAGCCGCAGGCTCCGTATTCACTGTGTTCTCCGCCGTACTGCCTCCAAGCGGCTCCAGATAGCTGGTGACGGCGTAGCAGGTCTGTCCCTGATAGGTCAGCTTCGACCAGCCGTTGTCACTGACGCCAGTCCGGACCGCCACATCGCCATGCTTCAGCTGCGCGATTACCGTGGCATCCTCATGCTCTACGCTGGGCAGCTTTCGCAAATTCACCAGCTTCTTCGCGGTCACGCTCTCATTGACAGGCGTAAATTGGGTTTGGATGCCGTCGTCCTCCTCGGTCTCAGCGGGTTTCGCGCTGAGGTCGGTTGTCAGGTAGCTGGAAACCGCATAATAGGTTTGCTCCTCGAAAACAACTTTTGACCAGCCGCTGCTGCAGATGGCAACCCGTTTCGCAATCTCACCGTTTTGCAGCGTTCGCATTACCTGGCTGTCCTCGCCCTGACTGGGAACATCGCGCAAATTTGTCTCATTCTTGGCGGTCACTTCTTCCGAAACCGGCGTAAAATCCATCATGGCTTCGATATCCGCTTCCGCTTCCTGGGGTGGGGTTTTGTCCTTGGCGGGTTCAATACCGTCATACCCAAAATAAGCCACGTTCATATCAACCGGCAAAGAGATTCCCGGCACAGTACCGGTGGTGGTATACTGCCACATATGATGTTTCTGCGCATAGCTGGACGCTTCCGTTAAGGGATATGGCTCCGCCGGGTACTGCGCCACCCATATTTTGTATTTTTCCTCAATCCGGGAGGTTTCCCAACGGTTGTCCTGCTCCATGTCACCCTTGGAAGCGTAAAACATTCCCTCATACCCCAGACGCTCAATGGCGGCCAGGAACGCCAGCGCCGCATCCGTTCGTTCCTGCTTGCTCATTTCGTACTGCCGGCTGTCGGTTTCCTGAAATCCCTCGCAGTCATAAACAACAGGGTAAGTAATGGGGTACTTGGCCAACATCCGCCCCAGCCACTCCGCTTCCTCTTCCGCCTCCGCTTCGGATACGGCTGTCGAGAAAAAATACGCGCCGATCTTAATTCCGGCCTTGGATGCCTCCTGCAGATTATAGCGTCCATTGGGATCTTCCTTGATGATACCGTCGGTCTTGCCCCGATATCCCACCCGGATGATGGCAAAGTCGATGCCGGACTGGGCAACCTTTTTCCAGTTAATCGTGCCCTGATACCGGGCAACATCGATTCCGAAGGTAGTCTCATCCGTCTGTGCCGTCACACGCTTTTTCTTTCCGCAGCCGGTCAGGCAGCTGACCGCAATCAGCGCCGCGGCAATCGCCGCTGTCAGACGAAGAATCATTGTCTTTTTCATCGCGAATACCATTTCCTTATCGGTTTATTACGGATAGAATATCACAAAACCCCAGTGTTGTCCATACGGGAAATTATGTCCATATTCTTTTTCTTTGGTCTTCCCTTTTTCGACAAAATAGTGTAAAATACAGAAAAAGGGAGGAACCACGCTATGCGGAAACTGTTATCAATCCTTTGCTCCGTACTGCTGATCGTTTTGCTGAGCATTCCCGTCTCCGCGGCCAACGCGGAAAAATCCAACGATATTGTGATTCTGTACACCAATGACACCCACGCATATATTGGCAATCCCCTGAGCTTCGATACCATCGGTGCCCTGAAAAAGAATCTGGAAAAGAAATACCGGTATGTTCTTCTTGTGGATGCCGGCGATCACCTACAGGGAACCGCTTTTGGTTCTATGGATAAGGGCGCTTCTGTCCTACAGCTGATGAACAAAGCCGGTTATGATCTGGCTACACCGGGAAACCACGAATTTGACTACGGCATGGATACCTTCCTGGAACGTGTGCGGGAAGCGGAATTTCCCTATCTTTCCTGCAATCTATACCATCAGGAGAACGGCGTTCGGGGTGAAAACCTACTGGAATCCTTTCAGGCCTATCATTTTGGCAAGGAAATCGTGGCCTTCATCGGAATTACCACACCGGAAACCATTGTAAAGTCCACGCCCGCCTATTTTCAGGACGAAAACGGTAGCTTCTGCTATGGTATCTCCGGCGGAGATGACGGTCAGGCGCTCTACGATGATGTACAGTTCGCTGTCGATGCCATTCGCAGAGCCGGCGCCACAAAAGTCATCGCGGTGGGCCATCTGGGTGACGATCTGTCCTCCTCGCCCTGGACCAGCCAGGAAGTGATCGCCCACGTCAGCGGTCTGGATGCCTTTATTGATGGGCATTCCCACAGCGAGGTAAGCGGCCAGCGGGTTCTTAGCGCAAATGGAGATACCGTACTTCTGACCCAAGCCGGCGAATATTTGAATAACATAGGCATCATGGTTATCGATTATGAAACCGGTGAAATCCGGTCCGACCTCATTGCCTGCGAAGACATTCTGAAAACTGTGAAAAACAAGGATGGAACCGAGACTTCGGTGGTCAGCGGCCACCGGCTCTCCTCCGAACTTTACTCCGGGCCTGAGTGGGTCAACGACAATACAATCTCGTTTCAGAAGAATCAATGGATCAATAAGGTTAATCAGAAACTGAAGCAGAAAATCGGTGAGTCCCAAGTCATCCTTGACAATTACGCGGAGGACGGCACACGGCTTGTCCGCAAACAGGAAACCAATACCGGCAATTTTGCCGCTGACGCGCTTTACTATCTGTTTGATCAGATGGATCTGAATGTGGACGCGGCGATTGTGAATGGCGGCGGAATTCGGAATCAGGCAGTCACGGGTACAATGACCTATAAGACCTGCAAGGATATCCATACCTTTGGCAATATCGCCTGTCTGCAGACCGTAACCGGGCAGCAGCTGCTGGACGCGCTGGAATGGGGCGCCCGTTTCGCGGGAAGCGACCAGGAATGCGGCGGCTTCCTCCAGGTTTCCGGTATCCGTTATCAAATTGATACCGCTTGGCCTGATTCCACCCAAAAGGACGAAAATAGTATGTGGATTGGAGGCCCCACAGGCGGATACCGTGTCCACGATGTTGAGGTCTATGACAGGGACACAGACAGCTGGAAAGCGCTGGAATTGCAGGAAAGCTATCGTCTGGCAGGCTATAATTACATTCTGAGAAACTCTGGCGATGGATACAATATGTTCTCCTCAGCGGTGAACGTGGTTGACTACGTTATGGAAGACTACATGGTTCTTGCCAACTATGTTCA
This sequence comes from Clostridiales bacterium, assembly GCA_022786965.1. Taxonomy (GTDB): domain Bacteria; phylum Bacillota; class Clostridia; order Oscillospirales; family Oscillospiraceae; genus Faecousia. The sequence goes on along the minus strand of JALFXH010000117.1, from coordinate 6,084 downwards.
GGCGTTTGATAATAAAACCGTGCTGGCCGCCAATTCCCCCTTGCTGGAAAAGTATCCCGGGTTTGGTATCGACTATGGGACGGTCAACGGTTCCGACAGAATTGTCAACGCGCCAACGGATCACACTCCGGAGCCAACAGAGGAAACAACGATGCCGGCAGAAACCGCAGAAATACCCGCCAATACAGAAGCGCCTGATATCGAGACAGAATCTGCACCGTTCCCGGTCATTCCCCTGCTCGTTGCTGTCATTTCCCTCATGCTAATTGTCTGCGTGATTCTCTTTATGCGAAAAGAGCGGAAAAAACAGGAAAAATAATGGATTTATAAGGAAGATAATGGTATGAAAAATATGCAATTTAAAAGAAAGCTGCCGGTGCCCAAGGAGATTAAGGAGCAGTATCCTCTGACTGCGGAGCTGTCCCGGATCAAGGAAGCCCGCGACGCGCTGATTGCCGATGTATTCACGGGTCACAGCGATAAAATGGTTCTGATTATCGGTCCCTGCTCTGCGGACCGCGAGGATGCCGTTCTGGATTACTGTCAGCGGTTGGCCAGACTCCAGGAAGTTGTCTCCGAAAAACTGATTCTGATTCCCCGGGTCTATACCAATAAGCCCCGCACCACCGGCGCCGGTTACAAGGGCCTGCTTCACCAGCCTGATCCGGAGCAGAAGTCTGATATGCTCCAGGGCGTCATCGCCATCCGCCGCCTTCACACAAATGTTCTGGCAAACACCGGCCTGTCCACCGCAGACGAGATGCTCTATCCCGACAATTACCGCTATCTATCCGACCTGCTGTCCTACGTGGCGGTGGGAGCAAGAAGCGTGGAAAATCAGGAGCACCGGCTGACCTCCAGCGGAATCGCTGTGCCTGTGGGCATGAAGAATCCCACCAGCGGCGATATTTCGGTCATGCTGAATTCCATTCTGGCCGCTCAGAATCCCCATACCTTTATCTACCGTGGCTGGGAGGTGGATACAACAGGAAATCCGCTGACCCACGCCATTCTTCGTGGTTATGTAAATAAGCACGGCGAGGCACACCCCAACTACCATTACGAGGACCTTGAACACCTGTATCAGGCGTACAAAGCAAAGGGCCTGCAGAATATGGCTCTGATCGTGGATGCCAACCACTCCAACTCAGCTAAAAAATACGATCAGCAGCCGCGGATTTGCAAGGATGTTCTCTATACTTGCCGACACAGCGCGGAAATCCGATCCATGGTAAAGGGCTTTATGATTGAGTCCTATCTGGAAAACGGCTGTCAGAAAATCGGTGAAGGCATCTACGGAAAATCCATCACGGACCCCTGCATCGGCTGGGCCGAATCGGAACGTCTCGTGTTGGAAATCGCGGAACAAATGTAAAGAAGCAGACTGGTAAGGAATCCAAATTCCTTCCAGTCTGCTTCTTTATTTCAGCCTGTAGTTTACCAACGCTCTCTTGTGCTCAGGGGTAACACGATCGCTTTCAACGGCTTTCTGAATTGTCTTATTGTGAATCCACTTATCCAGTCTGTGCGCTGTGATATATGGCAGCGCGTCATCGTATTGCTTGGCAAGGGCTGTGGCAAAAAACCACGCAATCATCATTCGGACATAGTATTCCTCAGAATGAACGCCGGCGGGCAACTCCAAAAGCGTTTTGTCATAGTCATCACCGAGAAAATGAACCATCAGCATACCAATTCCAAAGCGGATGGTATACGGTTCTTCCGATGCAATCCATTTACGGATGTACGGCAGCAGCGCTTCCCGATTTTTCCGAAAACACCGGGGCCTGAGCTGGTCACAGGTTGCCCAGTTGTCAACATACGGCAAAAACCGCTCAATCTCCGAAATGACAAATTCAAAATCTTTCTCTCTCTCCAGGAGAAAGCAATGTATCTGATTTTCTTCAAAACAGCCGTGGGGCAGCGCTTTCAGAAAACAGGCGCTGTCTTCCAGCTCCTTTGCGATACCGCGCAGAACTGGCGTTCGGACACCAATGATCGTATCCGGGGCAATATTGGGAAGCAGTCTGATCTGCATCTGCCTGTAGGCTTCATCCTGATTTTTGAAGAGAGCATCGAAAAGCTCATCGGCGCGCATATTACACTCTCCGCTCTGTCAGGCTCCTTGCCAGCGCTTTCAGGAAGGATGTGTCCGAAAAAGCATTTAGTGCGTCAATTGCATAATTTGTGTAGGTTGCAACCAATTCTTCACATCTTTCAAGGCCATAAAGTTTGACAAACGTATTCTTCTGTGCATCAACACCGATGGCCTTTCCCAGTTCCTCCTGGGTTCCGATCACGTCCAGCATATCATCCCGAATCTGAAACGCCAGACCCAGGCCCGCCGCGAACTGGCAGGCGGCATCGTACTGCTTTTCACTTCCACCGCCGGCGATGACACCAAGGGCACAGGCGGCGGAAATCAGGCAGCCGGTTTTTCGGTTCTGGATGTCCAGCACTTCCTGCTCAGTCAGCTCCCGCTCCTCGCTCATTATATCCAGAACTTGCCCGCCGACCATGCCAAGGGAACCGGCACATTCGGACAGTACGCCAATGGCTGTTGCCATATCTCCGGGATTGGGCAGCTGGGCGGAAGCGGCGATGCCAAAGGCATCCGTCAGCAGCGCGTCACCCGCCAGAACCGCCATTCCCTCTCCGTAGACCTTATGATTGGTCAGGCGGCCCCGACGGTAATCATCGTTATCCATACAGGGAAGGTCGTCATGGATGAGACTGTATGTATGAATCATCTCAATGGCAGCCGCAAAGGGCGCCGCGTTTTTCCAGTCCCTGCCGCAGACCCGGCAGAATTCAAAGGCAAGAATTGGGCGCAGACGTTTGCCGCCGGCCATGAGGCTGTAGCGCATGGCGTCAAACAGCAGCTTCTGGGGTTGGTCATTCAGAGCGTCATAGTGCTCTTTCAAATAGCCTTCCACATATTCCCGGTATTCACGGCATTGCTTCTCAAGGTTCATCCCGAAATTCCTCCTCAACAGGACTTCCGTCCGGCGCGGTCATGATCTTTTTTATCTGAAGCTGGGCTTCATCCAGTAGTTTTTGGCAGTTTCTGACCAATTCTGTGCCTTCCTGAAACAATTTCAGGGATTCCTCCAGCGCCACATCTCCCCGCTCCATGGCACGCACAATCTGTTCCAGACGCGCCATGGACGCTTCAAAGGTCTGATTCTCCTGATTCATTTTCCTTCCTCCTTCTTCATGACCGTTGCGGAAAGGGTTCCGTCGCTGAGCTTCACCTGGATTCGCTCTCCCAGCGATACCTGGCTGACTGAACGAACCACCTCTCCCCGTTCCGAGTGCACCATGGAATAGCCCCGGGTCAGCACTTTCAGCGGGCTCATGGCTTCCAGTTTGGAAATCTGCGCAATGTAGCGCTGTTTGGCTCTGGTGATATTCTGATTCTGCGCCGCAACCAGGCGGTTTTTCAGCAATTCAACGGACTGATTTCTTTGCTCCAGATAGCCTGTAGGGCTTTGCAGCGCCTGGGAAGCGGACAAAACCATCAAATGCTGGCGTGCTGCCTTCACCTGCCGGTTCAGGCTGGATGCCATAGCGTTTGACATGGCGTCTAAGCTTTGACGCAGCGCATCCTGATCCGGTACGGCAAGCTCCGCGGCATTGGAGGGAGTCGCTGCACGCAAATCTGCCACATAGTCCGATATGGTCACATCCGGCTCGTGTCCAACCGCGGAAATCACCGGGATTTCGGAATGATAAATCGCATAGGCAACCTGCTCGTCATTGAAGGCCCAAAGGTCCTCGATGGAACCGCCGCCCCGGCCCACGATCAGCAGGTCCGCCAGATGATAGTGGTTCGCGTATCCGATAGCCGCCGCGATTTCACCGGGGGCTTCTGCGCCCTGCACCCGGACAGGCAACAGACGGACTTTGCTCAGGGGGTAGCGTTTTCGAAGAATCCTCAGCATATCGTGAACCGCCGCTCCGGCGGAGCTTGTGATAATCCCGATGGTTCCGGGGTACCTGGGCAGAGGCTTCTTATGCGCGGGATCAAACAGGCCCTGGGCCGCGAGCTTCTTCTTCAGCTGCTCAAAGGCCGCATACAGATCGCCCACGCCGTCTATGGTCAAGGCGGTGCAGTACAGTTGGTAAGCGCCGTCTCTGGGGTAGACGGAAACTTTGCCCATGGCGATAATTTTCATGCCGTTTTCCGGACGAAAGCGCAGCCGCATGGCGTTTCCCTTGAACATAACGCACCTAAGCGCGCTGCACTCGTCTTTCAACGTGAAGTAGTGATGCCCGGAAGGATACAGCTTGTAGTTACTGATCTCCCCCCGGACAGCGACCTGCGCCAGCAAGGGGTCAGAATCCATTCTTCCCCGGATATATTCATTTAACTGGGTGATGGACAGTACATTCTGAGCCATCCTTACACCTCCATGGCGCGGTGAGCCAGTACGGCCACGCCCATTGCGTTGTCGGTAGAATACTGGGGCTGGGCAAAAATCGGATTCAAAGGTTCCAGCGCTTGCCGCAGCAAGGTATTGGAGGCAACACCGCCGGAGAATACCACCGGCAGTCCCGGATACCGGCCGAGGGCCTGCTTTGTTGCCTGAAATACCGCAAAGGCCACGCACCGAAGAGCATAAGCCGCGGTTTCCGCCGGAATCCTGTTTTTCTCGTGATACTCCTGAACCTTGTTCTGAACACCGGAAAGAGAGAAGGTCATATCCGCGCATTTCACCCGAAACAGATCCGCTCCGGCTGCCTCCTGGCTCAGAGCATCCAGATGCTTGCCGGAGGGAAACGGCAGCTGCAAAAGCTGGCCGGTGCGGTCAATGAGCTGCCCGGCGGAAATATCTGATGTACCGCCGATCTTCGTACAGGTAACGTTTTTTTCCGCTGGTTCCACCATAAGAAGCTCCGTCGTGCCCCCGGATAAATGCCACGCCAGGTGGGGCTGGGACAGCAGCTCCATATGGCCGGCGCTCCACAGGGAAGCCGCAACATGACCCTGCTGGTGGGATACTTCAATCAGGGGCACGTTCAGCGCGTCCGCCAGCAGTTTGGCGTGGGAATAGCCTACCAGAAAGCAGGGCATATAGCTCCCTTCCACCGCTCTGGGCCGGGTGCTGACACCCACCGCCGTGATATTTGCGGCCTGAATATGGGAAAACAGCCTGCCGGAAAGCTCCGGCAGGCTCTTAATGTGCGCAAAAACGGCATCCGACTGCCGAAGGCCCAGCTCTCCCTGCTTCACAGGCAGGAGCTTGGAACAGTTCTCCCCTCCAAATCCATCATAGAACGCAATGGAGGTGGTATAGTTGCTGGTGTCGATACCAATTACTGCGTTCATTGTTTGGCCTCTTCCGCAGGAGTCAAACTTCTGACGAAGCTGCCCAGAATTCCATTCACAAACGCGCCTGTATCGTCGTCATTGTATTTTTTCGCAATGCGGACGGCCTCGGAAACGGCAACTCCGGCGGGAACGTCGTCAACATACTGAATTTCGTAAATTGCCAACCGCAGAATGCAGCGGGCCAGCTTTGAGATGCGGCTGATGTCCCAACCGATGGAATACTTCTGAATCTGCTGATCCAGCTCTTCCTCCCGGTTGGCTACGCCGGTCACAACGGTGTCAATATAACGCAGCTGGGCACGGCTGGGCCGTTCGGCATACACATCGTTTTCCTCTCCAAGCCGCGAATAGTATTCCTTCTCCATACGGGTGGAGATCACCTGTTCCGGCTCTTCACCGGTAAAGGCACGCCCATATATCAGATGTACCGCAAGTTCTCTGGCATTACCTCTCGTCATACCCGTATCCTTTACTTGCGGATGATTCCGCAGACGTTTACATCCACATCCTGTACGGTAACGCCGGTGACGGACTCCACGGCGCTGGTAATGGCTTCCTGAACCGCTTTAGCCACCTGGATCACACTCTCGCCGTAGCGGACAATGATATTACAGCCGATGGTCAGGGTGTTGTCCTCCGCGATATGGATGCGGATTCCCTTTCCCCAGCTCTTCTTGCCGACAACTTCCGCGCCGCCCTTTACGACGCCATCCACCTCGGTAAGCGTGTTTTCCACGATGGTGCTGACC
>JALFXH010000105.1 GCA_022786965.1 Clostridiales bacterium | reverse complement strand
ACGATGCCGATTTCCAGGGAACGAATGCCCTTCAGCAGGCTCTCCTCAAAGGTTCTGCCCACGCTCATGGTTTCGCCGGTGGCTTTCATCTGGGTGCCCAGGCGGTTGTTGGCATCGGAGAATTTGTCGAAGGGGAACCGGGGCATTTTGGTGACGACATAGTCAAGGGCCGGCTCAAAGGCAGCGCAGGTATTTGCCAGTGGGATTTCGTCCAGCGTCATGCCAACGCAGATTTTGGCGGAGACCCGGGCAATGGGGTAGCCGCTGGCTTTAGATGCCAGGGCGGAACTGCGGGAGACTCTGGGATTGACTTCAATCAGATAATACTGGAAGGAATTTGGGTCCAGCGCGAACTGCACATTGCAGCCGCCCTGAATTTTCAACGCCCGAATCAGCTTCAAAGCGGAATCCCGGAGCATATGGTATTCTTTATTGGTCAAAGTCTGAGAGGGGCAGACGACGATGGAGTCACCGGTGTGAATGCCTACCGGGTCCAGATTCTCTATGTTGCAGATGGCGATAGCGGTGTCATTTGCATCGCGCATGACCTCGTATTCGATTTCCTTGTAGCCCTTAATGCTCTTTTCCACCAGCACCTGATGGACAGGGGAGAGGACAAGGGCATTTTTCATGATTTCCCGGAACTCTTCTTCATTGTCCGCGAAGCCGCCGCCGGTGCCGCCCAGGGTAAAGGCAGGCCGAAGTACCACCGGGTATCCGATTTCCTCCGCCGCCTTGATACCTTCTTCCATGGAATTGGCAATCAGGGACGGAAGCACCGGTTCGCCGAGGCTCTGGCAAAGCTCCTTGAACAGCTCGCGGTCCTCCGCCTGCTCAATACTGAAGCTGGGGGTACCAAGAAGCTCCGTGTGGCATTCCTTCAAAACGCCCTTCTTTTCCAGCTGCATAGCAAGGTTCAGACCGGTCTGGCCGCCGATGCCTGGGACGATGGCGTCGGGCCGCTCGTAGCGCACAATCCGGGCGATATATTCCAGCGTCAGCGGCTCCATGTAGACCTTGTCCGCAATAGCGGGGTCCGTCATGATGGTGGCGGGATTGGAATTGCACAGAACCACCTCGTAGCCCTCCTCTTTCAGGGCAAGGCAGGCCTGGGTACCGGCGTAGTCAAATTCTGCCGCCTGACCGATTACAATAGGGCCGGAACCAATTACCAGAATTTTATGAATATCTGTACGTTTAGGCATGTTTGGCTTCCTCCATCATGGCAATGAACTGCCCAAACAGGTAATCGCTGTCCTGAGGGCCGGGTGCGCTTTCCGGGTGGTACTGCACGCTGAATACCCGGTCAGCGGGGCATTCCAGCCCTTCCACGGTATTGTCCAGAAGATTCAGATGTGTGGCAGTCAGGGGCGTATGCTCCAGGCTTTGGATATCAACCGCATAGGAATGGTTTTGGGAAGTGATTTCCACCTTTCCTGTTTTGAGATTCTTCACCGGGTGGTTGCCGCCGCGGTGGCCGAATTTCAGCTTATAGGTTTTGGCGCCGTAGGCCAGGGCGATAATCTGGTGTCCCAGGCAGATACCAAATATGGGGTATTTTCCCCTCAGCTCCCGAACCAGCTGAATCACGCACTGCACATCCTCCGGATTTCCGGGGCCGTTGGACAAGAAGACGCCGTCAGGCGCAAGCGCCTGAATCTCCCCGGCAGTCACATTCCATGGGAAAACCGTCACATCACAGCCCCAACTGTTCAGGCGGCGGACGATATTCTGCTTCATGCCGCAGTCAATGGCCGCGACGCGGTATTTCGCATTTTCTGCCGGGAAAACATACGGCTCCTTTGTGCTGACCCGGGAAACCTGATCATTTGGCAGGTTCAGCGACTGCAAAAGGGCCAAGGCAGCCAGATTGGAGGTGGAAGCATCGGTAATCAGTATCTTACAGGTACCCTTATCCCGGATATACTTGGTCAGCTTCCGAGTGTCCACACCGGCGATGCCGATGATGCCGTTCTTCTCCATAACCTCTCCAAGCGTCACAGCGGAACGGAAATTAGACGGTTCGTCGTTGTATTCCCGCACGATCATGGCGCTTGCTGTGGGGCGAAGAGATTCATAATCCGCCTCGCACATTCCGTAGTTGCCGATCAGCGGATAGGTCATGACAATGGCCTGACCGGTATAGGAGGGGTCAGACAAAATTTCCTGATAGCCCACCATGGAGGTATTGAAGACAATTTCAGCGGTACACTCACCGGTTGCCCCAAAGCCATAGCCGTAGAATTCGGTGCCGTCCTGTAAAATGATTTTTCTGTCACACTGGCGAATCATACTTTCTTGTTTCCTTTCCCTTTGGACAGTTTCTGCTCAAACTGATCTTTCCGTGTGTCCTCAGGAATCTCGGTGGGATATTCTCCGGAGAAGCAGGCGCTGCAGTATCCGGTACTGCCGCAAAGATCCTTGAGGTTTTCCAGCGGCAGATATCCCAGTGAATCCGCGCCAATCATTTTCGTGATTTCGGGGATGGT
>JALFXH010000063.1 GCA_022786965.1 Clostridiales bacterium | reverse complement strand
CCGGAATGCCCTGCCGTTTTCCCGGAAGGCATCGCCATGCCCGGTGATGGCATTGTACAGCGCGGCAAAGCCCGGACCGATCTCCGACTCGTATTTTCCTGCTACATAGGATAGTCTCCCGGATTGGAAGGCGAAATAATTTTCTTCGGAAAAGCAGTCGATCACGCCGTATTCCATTTCCGAAGCGTCCAGAACATCCACTAGAAGCGTAACAGGAACAGTAGACAAAACCGTAGTGTAATCGCCGGAAGCGATTTCCTCAGCAGCCTTCTCGAGTGCACGCTTCTGCGCCAGATAGCCGGGACAAATAACTGCCTTCAGTTCTCCATCCTCAAGGGTTACCGGTTCGGATGTCACAGCGAGTTCTTCGGTGCTCTGGGCGAATCGGACACCGTACGCTTCCTGTAGCGCATCCAAAATGCCCACGGTGCGCAGTCGGTGCATTTCGTTGCCCAGACATCCGCCGCCGGAAAGAATCACGTAGCTTTTGCCGGTTTGGGCCATGGCTTTTCCCATGTCAAAGCCTGCCTGATACTCACTGTCCGCGCCTGGGCCGATCTCGCCCACAAAGTAGGGATTGGCGGCAACCGACTGGAAATCCGCTTCCGAGGAGGTGGCGGTGGGGCGAATGTAATACATGTCATGGGCGGCGCAGAATTCCACTTCCTTCTGTAGATCATAGGAGCCGAATACCAGAACGCCTTCCACATCGTTCTCGCTGCACAGCTCCAGAAAATCCATCAGATCTTCACCGCCGGAAATACTGTTAGAGTACACGAAGGTGACATCGGAAAAGCATTCTTTAATATAGTTGTCCAAGTAGTTTTTGAACATTCGGATTTGTGCGTCTTTGATATCGTAGGTAGCTACGCCGATTTTATGAAGGGTCAAGCCGCTTAAACTTGCTGCCAGTTGATCCTGCTCAGCAATGTCTTCCGTGGTCTTTGGGGCGCAGCCGAACAGAATTGCCAGCAGGCAGAAAATACCCAGTGCGCACGCAATTATTTTCTTCATCTTTCGTTTTCCTCTCAAAAAAGATGACATGCCACTTCGTGCCCCTCGCCGATGGTTTTCAAGCCGGGACGCTCCTTGCGGCAGATATCGCTGCAATGGTCACACCGGGTCTGGAAGGGGCATCCGGGGGGCGCATCCAGAGGACTTGGCACTTCACTTTGCAGGGGCTGGATGGGAACGCTGAAATCCATGTGGGTATCAAACACAGAACCGATCAGTGCCCTGGTATACGGATGCCGCGCTTTTTTCCACAGGTCTTCTCCCGGCAGCACCTCCACAATCGTGCCCAGATACATAACCGCCACCTGATGGGAAAGCGACTGCACCAGGGCGATATCATGGCAGATAAAACCGATGGCAATCTGTTTTTCCCGCTGGAGCTTTGTCACCAGCTGAATGATGGTTTTCTGCACGGATACATCCAGGGCTGCCGTTGCTTCGTCCATAATCAAAATCTCTGGTTCCAGCGCCAATGCCCGGGCAATCGCCACCCGCTGCCGCTGACCTCCGGACATATTGTGGGGGTAGCGGTCGGCAAAGTCTCCCGGCAGCTCCACCATTTCCAGAAGCCGGCGGCAGGTCGCATCTTTTTCCGCTTTTCGGATGCGCCCAAAATTCAGCAGCGGCTCACAAACAATGTCCCGGATCTTCATTTTCGGATTGAAGGAAGCGTTGGGGTCCTGAAATACCATCTGGATATTCTGGCGGCTCTGACGCAGAGCCTCCCCCTTCAGTTTGGTGATATCCTGCCCGCGATAGACGATTTCTCCCTCAGTCGGTGTGTCCAGCGACACCAGAAAGCGCATAAAGGTGGACTTTCCGCAGCCGGATTCTCCCACCAGTCCCAATGTCTTTCCCTTGTACAGCTTCAGATTGAGATCGTTGTTTGCTACCAGCATTTTGCCGCTGGCCGTGGGGAATCGCCGGGTAACGTGCCGGGCTTCCAGTACAATTTCGTTCTTTTCAAACATAGCGTATCCCTCCCAAAGACGGAACCGCGTCCAGAAGTGTTCGGGTGTAGTCGTTATCGGAATGGCAGAGAATATGATCCCGATCACCATGATCCTCGATTTCCCCATGGCGCATCACAACGATGTTGTCCGACATATAAGCCGCGACACCCAGGTTGTGGGTCACCACGATGATGCTGGTTCCGTAGGTGTCCCGCAGCTCCATCATCTGCCGGACGATCTGGGCCTGGGTGGTTACATCCAGCGCCGAGGTGGGTTCGTCTGCCAGCAGCAGCTTGGGGTCGTAGGTCATGGCCATGGCGATGCCCACCCGCTGACGCATACCGCCGGAGAGCTGGAAGGGATAGGATTCCATAATGTTTTCCGCGCCGGCAAGACGCATCTTTTCCAGCATGGCAGTACCCTTTTTCCAGGCTTCCTTCCTGGAGATTTCTTCGTGGGTGCGGATGTATTCCACGAACCCATCGCCAATCCTGCGGATGGGATTGAGCATGGCTCCGGAATCCTGAAAGATCATGGAGATTTCCGTTCCCCGCAGTTTTCGCCACTCCATAGGCGTATTGAGTAACAGGGAGTTCCCTTCAAAGAGAATGTCTCCCTCGGTGACCCTGCCGCCGCCGGGCAGCAGTCCCAGCACGGCGCGGATGACGGTTGTCTTTCCAGAGCCGGATTCCCCCACAAGAGAGGCAATCTGCCCCTGCTGTAAATCCATGGAAAAGCCTTTAACAGTGGGGCGGTCTTTGTAGCAGACCGTGATATTCTTGATTTCCAGCATACTTGCCTCCTTACTCGTCTCTGGGGTCCAGCACATCCCGCAGGGCATCACCCAGCAGGTTGAACACGACTACCACCAGAAAAATGGCAAGACCGGGATAGAACATCATCCAGGGGGCGTTGGAAATGAACTGCCTGCCCTCGTTGAGCATCAGGCCCCATTCCGGGGTGGGAGCCTTCGCGCCGAAGCCCAGGAAGGACAGACCCGCCAGCTCCAGCATCATGCCGCCGATATCGGTAGCCGCGGTGATGACCAGCGTGGGGATGACGTTGGGAAGCATGTACTTTGCCAGGATATAGGGGGTCTTTGAGCCAGTGACGATGGCAGCGGACACAAAATCCCGG
>JALFXH010000138.1 GCA_022786965.1 Clostridiales bacterium | reverse complement strand
ATCAAGGCCCTGTGTGCCGGTGATCCCCGCATCAAAGAGCGTATGGATTTGGAAGTGGACGTATCCCGGCTGAAGCTGATGAAAGCCGACCACCAAAGCAAGCAGTTTCGTCTGGAGGACAACCTGCTGAAATACTTCCCGGAACAGATCGAAAAGAACAAGGGCTTTATCGCCGGGCTTCAGGCAGATATGCAAACTCTCGCCGCTCATCCGCACCCGGAGGACGGATTTGTTGGAATGGAAATCCGGGGTGATACGCTGGTTGACAAAGAAAACGCCGGTGCCGCGCTTTTGGATGCCTGCAAAGAAGTAAAAAGCTCCGATCCGGTGCAGATCGGCAGCTATCGAGGCTTTACCATGTTCGTCAGCTTCAACGCTTTCGAGAAGCAGTATGAACTAACGCTGCGGGGGGAAATGAGCCATAAAGCAATGCTGGGTGCTGATCCGCGCGGCAATCTGATCCGTATCGACAATGCACTGGCACAGATGCCTGGGCGTCTGGCCAGTGTTCAGGCTCAGCTGGACAACCTCCACCAACAGCAGGAGGCAGCCAGAGCCGAGGTTGGCAAGCCGTTTCCCCACGAACAGGAGCTTCGGGAAAAATCCGCAAGGCTGGCAGCATTGGATATGGCGCTGAACATAGACGGCAGAGGACGTTCGCAGCCGGAACAGTCTGCCATTGCCAAAAGTGAACGACCCTCGGTGCTGGACAGGCTGAAAACGCCGCCGGTTCACGGAACACCGGACCGGCCGCGCAAGAAAGAAATGGAGGTAAGATAACATGAACAATCAGGAACTGAATACGGCGCTCTATGAGAAGATGTTTGCTGAACAGGACACCTACCGGAAGTGGTTGCTCACGCAGCCCCCGGAGGAAATTTTGAATCACACCTATGAGTACACCGTCCGTGAGGATATTCTGCTGTCACTGGAATGCCATGACCTAACTGATGCCCAGGCTGCTGCACTTTTGAAATCGCCCTCTCCGCTGGCAGATGTGTTCAAGGAATTTGACCACAGGGAAACCGACCACATGGATCAGATTTTCTATGCCATGCAGGATCGGGCAGACGATGTGCTGGAGGCGGAGGAAAAACAGCGGCGCATCCTGCGGGAGACCCCGGTTTATCGTTATCCCGCGAGCTATGCCCGTGAGCATGATGAGCTGGAACAATACCGGGCCTCTCACAAGGCAAATGTGGCTTGCAAGGAAGCCATTGAAGCGGCGATTTCCGCCCATTACAACGATAACCGGTTGGGCAAGCAGGCTGCGCTGGAGGTAATCGAAGCCTTTGGCATGGATCGCACCATGTATGTTCTGGCCAATACTGTCCGGCATAAGGATTGGGACGGGCGGATCTCCCAGGACAATAAGAGGTGGGCCATGACAATTCCTGTTCATGCGGACAGGAATCAATGGGGCGATGACCGCAACACAGAGTTTGTGGTGGACAAATCCCACCCTGGTCTGACGGACCTTTTTGTGAATCAGGTGCGCCGGGAACAGCTTCTGCGGACGCCGCTGACCAACGAAGAAATCCAGCAGGAGGCCCAACGGCTGCTTTCGGCACTTCAAGCCCCAAAGGAACCCAACAGTCCCAACGGCACACACTTCATGGCGCAGATCTCGCCGGACTTTCTGGCGCGGGCTTCCACCAAGGATACGGACCGGCTCATGGCAACGCTGCCGTTTCACTCCACCACATTCTCTGGCCTCAATGACCGCAAAGGGCATTTTGTCCTGATTACCAAAGACGAGGACCGGGACCAGCCGCTCAGAAAGCCCCGTCGTTCTGTGCGGAAGGATCTTCAGAAAATGCCGGATGGCACAAAGAAGCCTGCTGTCAAACGGCGTGAACCGGAGCGATAAGCCTATGGCAGCGAAGCGAAACCGGGATGTGCAGTTGAATTTCCGAGTCTCTCCTCATGAGCTGGAATTGATCGAAACCAAGATGGCTCAGGTTGGAACCACAAACCGGGAAGCCTTTCTGCGAAAGATGGCGATTGATGGGTATGTGGTCAAGCTGGATTTACCGGAGCTGCGGGAATTGGTTTCCCTCTTGCGCTACTCCAGCAACAACTTGAACCAGCTCACCAAGCGGGTGCATGAAACCGGGCGGTTTTATGATGCAGATTTGGAGGATATTCTCCAAAAACAGGATGCAATCTGGGCGGGGGTGAATGAGATACTGTCGAAGTTCAGTCAGCTTTCGTAACAGGGAATCAATCCCCATTTGCGGAGGGTGAACGGCGTTTCCTGTCGTTCCCCTCCGCTCTTTTCTGCTATCCGGCGGCATCCTTGCGTTTCTTTGAAAATTACAGTACAAATAAGGTAAGAAATGCTTTGACAGACAAGGAGGTTCTTCCTATGAAGGTTGTTTTGAAAGTTTTGATGGCTCCGATCATCCTGACGCTGACGCTTTTCGTCTGGATTTGCTCTGGCATCCTGTATTGTTCGGCTTTTATCTTCGGATTGGCCGGAACCATTATCGGCCTGCTGGGACTGGCCGTGCTTTTGACCTACTCCGTGC
>JALFXH010000012.1 GCA_022786965.1 Clostridiales bacterium | reverse complement strand
ACCGTGTTTTCCACCAAAACTATACAAATTGTTGAATGTTCGAAAGATAATACACAAAATCGGCCTAAAATCTTGCATTTAGAGAAATCCGTTTTCCGGCCGGGCAGCACAAACCCAGTGTTCATCAGCGAAATCAGCCCCAATTATCTTGCGTGAAATCTTGCATTTTTCCAAAAAATCTTGCCAAACGGGGCCAAAACGGGGGATGCCGGTTTGATTCGTACTATAGCCATTTTTCGGGCTTTGGCCCCTCGAAAACGGCTTGACACCGCCGAAAATCCGGGGACAAACTGACCAGCTCTGACCTGCTCTTTTCCGCAAGAGCCTTTCCGGCACAGGACTCGAAAGCACCGGCAGTATCAACGGTATGGCTTGGTTCGAATTCCTAAAATGTTTCGTATTGGTGGTGAATTCAGTCCAAGGGCGGCTGCATTGGATACGCTCTGAACCAACCATAAAATCTTATGGGATGTTTACATGCCCTTTAGATTTGTTTTCTCTTGGAAACTAAATCCGAGATGGGTTACGGTTGCGATTCATGGATGCCTTTATTGATTTCAAAGACAATCTCTGTGCTTTTCCGATGGAGCACCTTCAAATAAGCAAAACGGATAGCTTTCCGTCTCTCTAGAGCGGTTGGCCGGCATCGTAGTACATATTGGCTACTACACAGCCCTTCGACAAGGCTATGTTTACGGAAACTTTGCATGAGACTGTCCGGCACAGAGGTAACGAAGAATAGATTGTGAACGTGACGGGCATCCTGCATTAAATCCGACAAAGACCGGAGTTGCGCACTATATGGAACAACTATCAGAAACAGTTTGGCTACGCGCGGAATGTCACCTTCGAGCTAATTTTGGATGTGGTGCAAAGCGGAGTTGGATAATGGGCCGCAGCACTTGACAGGCAAATCCGACGGCCCGGAACAGATAAGATGAAACCGCGGAGCATTTTCGCAGGGAAAACGCTCCGCGGTTTCATTTTTATTCTTTTTGGTCACTTGGCTCACGAACAGGCTAAATTCAAAATGAGCAAAGCGTTTGGTATCGGGCCTGTCACGTCTCCCTGTGGCTGGCCTGCGATTTTTGATACATAGCGGGAGAAACGCCATAGTACTTTTTGAAAACGGAGATGAAATGTTTGTCGGATAAAAAACCGGTTTGGGTGGCGACCTCAAAAACACGCATGTCCGGATGGCTTTTCAGCAGCTTTGCCGCTTGTTCCATACGCAAAGCTGTGATGTATTTCAAATAGGAGATGCTCAGCTGTTTGTGAAAAAGATCGCTCAGATAGCTGCTGCTCACGGAACAGTGCTCGGCCACATCCGACAAAGAGATGTTCGACTGATAATTGCGGGCGATGTATTCTTTTGCCTGCAGGATCACGGGGCTCAACCCGCCGTCCAGCGCCGTTTGGCCGAACAGAAGGCGAAGCCATGCGAGCAGAGCCTCTGCGAACTCGTCGGGAGTGAAGGGACGGACCGCATTTTTGCACTGAACAGCCAGATCTTCCAGGGAGCGCTGTCGGCCTTCTTCCGTGTAAGCGTCACCGGCGGGGAGAGCGGCCAGAATATAAGAGGCGCAGCGCCAGAGACGATCCCCTGTCAGGGGAACGCCAAAGGCAAGGCACAGACTTTTCAAGTCGGCGTACCAGTGTTCCTGGGCATTTCCCAGCAGGTCGTACGCCAGCTGATCGCGGTATTTTTCGATCCGGTCCAGTGCGTGACGGTATTGGGAGATGTGGGAATGAAAAAACGGCCCTTGGGCCTTTGCCAATGGCAGAGGCAGGGTCTCTTCCAGACTGTTGTAGGAGGCGGAAAGCTGAAACGGATCCGTCACGATTTTTCCGCAGCGGCAATCGATGGAGACAAAGAGATCTTTTGCGCTCTCGCGCAGCAGTGTGCGATACAGCCGGCCAAGCTCTGTTTCCAGGTCCATCTCGCTGCACGCATCAGCCAGCAGACAGACGGAACCGTCCTTTTCGCACAGGATGATCCATCCGAACTGCGGGCACGCCCCATCCAGAAGCATGTGAAGAGCAAGCGACGACGAAGAAGCGGAGTAGAGGCACTGGAACTTTGCGATGCAGGCGAACGGCCCCATGAAAGAATGCCCTTCTTTCCGCAGCTCACGGTACAAATGGTATGCGCGCTCCGTGTCCTCTTCCAAAAACGCGCAGAGCAGCCGGTGGCGAAGAGGGTCCCGCTTTGCCCCGGTCCCGGTCATGCGGAAACGGGCGGTCCCCCTCTCCCGCTCGAAGCGTGCGGCAAGCGTGTCCAGCAGGTCGATGAGGGTTTTATCCACCAGAGGCTTGAGAAGATAGTCCTTTACGTTATAGCGGATCGCCTTTTGTGCATACTCGAAATCACTGAAGCCGGAAATAATGATGACCGTGATGCCGGGGTAGTTCTCGTGGATGTGCTTCGCGAGGGACAAGCCGTCCATTTCCGGCATTTTAATGTCGGTTATCACCACGTCAACGGGTATCTCCTTCAGCAGTTCCACGGCTTCAAGGCCGTCCTTTGCCGCCGCGGAAACGTCGAACAGGGTGGAAAAAGCCGGGATGCTTTGGGTCAGATAGGTCCGCATCAGCGGTTCGTCATCAACGATCATCGTGTGGTACATCATGGTTCTCCTTCGCAGGGCAGCGGGATCAGCAGGGAGACGGTGGTCCCCTGTGGCGAGGTGTCGATCAGCAGGGCCGCGCTCTTTCCGTAGCGCAGCCGCAGGCGTTTGTAGATATTGATGATGCCGATGCTGCCCTTGCCGCCGTCGCCTGAGCCCGGCGCATCGTCCGGCTCCTGCATGCTGCGCCGGATCTTTTCCAGCGTGGCTTCGTCGATGCCGGGGCCGTTGTCTGTGACGCACAATCTAAGGGCGTTTGCCTCCCATTGGGAAGCCACGTCAATCCGGGTCGCCTGCCTTCTGGGCTCACAGGCATATTTGACGGCGTTTTCGATCAGCGGCTGCAGGGTGAGCGACGGGATCTTGCGGTCAAGCAGGGCCTCATCCACCCGGATGGAATAGGTCAGCCGGTCTTGATAGCGCAGCTGAATCAGGTCGAGATAGGCCTGGCAGATGTTCAGCTCCCTGCGGATGGTGATGTCCTGATCCACGTTCATGATGCCGCCCAGGTAGTATGAGAGGTCCTCCACCGAGCGGATGGCGGTCTTGTATTCGCCGCATTTGATGAGCAGGCTGATGGTATTCAGCACGTTATAAAGAAAATGGGGCTTTATTTGGCTGCACAGGGAGTTATATTGCGCCTCTTTGCTCAGATACTGGGCGCGGTACACTTCCTGAGCCAACAGGGTGTTTCTTTGTATCATGGAGCTGAGGGCGCCCGCCATGTCGTTGAAGGATTCCGCCAGATACCCGATCTCATTGTGAGAGTGCACCTGGGCACGGACCTGAAGGTCGCCGCCCTCCACGGCATGCATCAGGCGAATGATGTCAAATAGAGGCCGCAGGAAGCGCGCGACCACAAAAACGATCAACACCGCCGCAAACAGCATGCTGCCCAGAGCAAGCAGAACGGTTTTCAACAGGTTTTCCTGGAGCGGCCGCATGAGGGCGGCATAGGAGTGGACGGCAAGAAGGGTGATGCCGCAGTCCGGGAGCACGAAACGGTTTACGATGTAATTTCCCTGGTCTGAAGCGAAAAGATCGTCCTCGGTATATGCCACGATTTTCTGAACATCCTCCGCATCCACTTCCTGGAGCAGCGCGCCGGAAGAATACAGGATCTGGTTTTGCTCGTTGACGATGAGCAGCGAGCCGCCGGCGTTGAGGTCCACCTTGTCGCAGATGCTGCGGATACCGGTGTAGTCGGCGTCCACCTTCACCACGCCCAGGGTGATGTTGTTGTCCTCTTTGCTGCGCAGCTGGCGCACAACTGAAAAAATGGGGGTCAGGTTGTCTCCGTAGACTCGTTCCAGCCGCGGCGGGAGCAGCAGCGGATCGGTGGTGGCACAGGCCTGTTTGTACCAGTCGCTCTCCAGATAGCTGCTGTATTCCGCCATTTCATAAGGAGTGCGCGTATAGGAATACAGCGCGTTGTCGTTCATGATATACACGCGCAGGATCTCACTGCGCGGCAGGCTCATGACCGAGGAGAGAAAGCCCTCCACCACACGGTTGAACTCCAGCTGCTGCTGTGCTGAAGAGGCCGTTTGCCCCAGCACATGCAGCAGCTCATCATTGTAATAAGGCGTAAGGGTCAGACGGTACAATTCGTTGATGTAGGTGTTGATGTTGGAGCCGGCCTGTTCGATGACCTGCTGCGTCTGCTCCATGGTCTGATCGGTCAGCTGGGTGGAATACCAGTGATAATTCCCGTAGGAAACAAGAACGATCACCGCCAGGTTCACAAAACAGACCGCCACCACGATCTGCGTTTTGAGAGATAGATTCCGCAGAGATCTCATCCGCCAGCCCCCCCTTCTTTGGACCCATGTTTATTATGCACGACAGAAAAAAGAAAGGCAAGGTTTGTTTGGTGGATATAAAAAACGAGGAATTAAATCAAAAAAACTGGGTATTTATCCTAAAATTTGCGATGCTACAATGAAATCAGGAGGAAGTACCTCTCGGTTCACGACAAACTTTTTGCCAACGAAAGGATGAGGGATATGTTCATCAAAAAAGCGATCGCCCTGGCTCTGTCGCTCTCTCTCACCGGCGTTCTGCTGGCCGGCTGCCAGAGCGGCACACCTTCCGCCGCTGGCAGCGGCAGCCAGACTTCGGCCGGAACGACTGACGGCGAGGTCGTGCACATCAAACTGTTCACCGGAAAGATCGAGACCATTGACGTGATGAACGAGATCATCGAGGATTTCAACGCGTCGCAGGATCGCATCGTGGTGGAACAGGAATACCAGAAGGATGCGAGCAATGTCATCAAGATCAAGTTTGCCTCCAACGAGGTGCCCGACATCATGACCACCTATGAGCAGGGGTTTGTGGACGAAGGGAAATACATGGACCTGACCGATCTGAACGAGTTCTGGGACCGGATGAGCCCGGAGATGAAGCTCGCCTGCACCGACGTCAACCAGGGCAAGGCGTTCCGCGTCTGCACCAACATGACGATGGCGGGATTCTTCTACAACAAGGACATCCTTGCCCAGGCGGGCTACACCGAATTCCCGACCCAGTGGGACGAGTTTGAGACCATGCTCAAGACCATCAAGGAGAAAATGCCGGACGTCACCCCCTGGTTTATTTTCGGCAGCGAGGCATGGCACCTGGGCCACCTCATCGAGTTCATCCCTCACGGCTACCTCAAGTCCACCCTGGGCACCATCGAGTGCAAGAAAGCCATGCTCGCCAACGACCAGGATGCCTTGCGCTTCGCAGATCCGGACGGTGCGATGGCAGTGTTCGCCCAGAACATGCTGAATCTCCAGAGCGAAGGGCTGATCAATGCCGACGTGCTCACTGCCACCAACGACAACTGCGTGCAGGACTTCGCGAATGGCAAGGCCGCCATGTTCAGCAATGGCATGTGGGCCCTGTCCAGCGTGCTGGAAGCCAATCCTGATATGGCCGACAAGATCGGTTTTGCACCCTACCCCGCTTACATGGAAGGTTCTGAGCCTGTTGTGCTGAGCGCGGAGGACTCCGGTTATTCCATCTCCGCCACCACCGAGCACAAGGAAGAGTGCATTGAGTTTTTGAACTTCCTGTTCAGCGCCGAAAACCAGAAGAAGTACAGCGAAGTTGCCAAGGCCCCCAGCGCGTTCACGGACGTGCAGGCCGAGTGGGCGCCCGCGAATATCGTGGACGAAGTTAACGCCGCTTTGGAGAACGCGGTGAACATCGGCTACACCAATGAGAAGCCCGCCGGCTTCTCTGGCGACGACGCCGGCCGTTACCTGCAAAACCTGCTGGCAGGCCAGTACGACGCACAGGGCTTTGCCGAGGCGTATGCACAGGCCTGGAACGACGGCATGGCAAGCTGAACGAGGCCGCAGCGGCAATCATTCATTTGACCCCCAGGCGATCAAGGCGAGCGTGTTGTCAGACCTTACACGCTCGCCTTTTGATTGGCCGGAAACACAGGTGATACACGATGAAAAAAAAGAAGACGGGGCTGCATTTGTTCATGGCGGTACCGGCGTTTGCGCTGTACTGCGTGTTCTTTATTTATCCGCTGACAAAAGGCATCGGGATGAGCCTGACCAACTGGAACGGATACAGCGCGCCGGAATTTGTGGGCCTCAAAAACTTCGTGGATTTTTTCCACGATGCCCGCGCCCTCCACGATATCAAGACCACGGTCCTCTTCACGTTGGGCAGCGCCCCGCTGCTGAATCTGGTGGGGTTGCTGTACGCGCTGTTGATGAACAGCAAGATCAAAGGCAAATCGGCCGCCCGCGCCTGTATCTACATGCCGGCGATCATCAGCCCGCTGATTATGGGATACATCTGGTATCTGCTTTTGCAGCCGGGGCGCGGCATTCTGTTTACGGTCTTTGACCGGATGGGACATCCCGAATGGTTTGGCAACTGGATGGGCAGCTACACCACCACGATGATCGTGCTGGTGCTGGTGAATGTGTGGCAGTATGCCGGCATGACCATGATCATCTATCTTGCGGGACTTCAAAACATTTCCCAGGACCTGTATGAGGCGGCGATGATCGACGGCGCCGGGACCTTTGCCCGGTTCCGCCGCATCACGCTGCCGCTGCTGATCCCTTCCATCCGCATCAATGTGATCACGAACATCATCGGTTCTTTGTCCGTGTTCGACATCGTCATGTCCCTGACAGGCGGCGGACCCGGCTATCAGACCGAGACGCTGAGCATTTATATTATGCGCATGTGCTATGGCAGCAAGACCGGATATTCCACCGCCGTGGCCATCGTGATGTTCGTGATCGTGCTGGTGCCGGTGCTGATCTCCCTGCGGCTGATGAAGCGGAAAGACTGAGAGGTGCGCGATGAAGAAAACATACGGCGTGCTGCGCCATTTGACGGTTTTGCTCATCTGCCTTTTGTGCATGAGCCCCTTCCTGGTGCTTTTGAATCTCTCCCTCAACACCCCGCAGCACAATCTGTACGAGGACAGCCTGATCGTCCCGGATTTCTACTTCGGGAATTACGCGGAGGGCTGGGTAAAATCCAACATCGGCCGCGCAATGGTCAACTCGGGCATCATTGCCTTCGCGGCACTGGCGGTCATCGTCCTGCTGGGGGCAATGGCCGGGTACACGGTGGCCCGGTTCCCCAACCGCTTCAATCGCATGGTCTTTTCCGTGCTGCTGGGCTGCATGATGATCCCCGGCATCATCAACACAGTGCCCCTTTATACCCTGATGATCCGCATCAAGGCGGTGAACACCCTGTGGGGCATGGCGCTGGTCTGCGCAACCCTCGCTTTGCCGCAGGCGGTGTTCGTGTTTTCCGGATTCATCCAGTCCATCCCCAAAGAGCTGGAGGAGGCCGCCATCATCGACGGGTGCAGCTATTTCACCGCCTTCTGGCGGGTGGTGTTCCCGCTGCTCAAGCCCTCGGTGGCTGCGGTGGTCATCCTGAACGGATTTGGCATCTGGAACAACTATTCCCAGGCGGTGTTCTTTCTGCAAAGCAGCGAAAAGCACAATGTGCCCCAGGCGCTCTCGGTGTATTTCCAGCAGTTCGCGGGGGCACAGTGGAACCTGATGGCTGCCACAGCGGTGATTGCCATCATCCCGGTGGTGGCGGTGTTCCTGGTGTTCCAAAAGCGCATCATGAGCGGCCTCACCGAAGGGGCCATCAAAGGGTGAGAAAGGAGAAAACATGGATCTTTTTCCGGCAAAAACGCAATTCCTCACAGGCGAAAATGTGGATTTGATCCTGGAAACGGCAAAGGAACAGTGGGAGCAGGCGGAGGTGTCGGTCTTTCGCTTAAACGACCTTGTCCTGCGGCAAAGCCGGCGCCCGGAGGGGGGGCGCGCCCTTCTTCGGTTGGGCAGCTTCGACAGCCCGTTCGCGGGCTACGGGGTGAGCGTGCGGCTGACGGGCGGCGGCAGAACCGCCGTTCTGGAAACGGCGTTCGACGTGACAGACCGCCCGAAACGGTCCCTCCGATACGGCTTTGTGAGCGACTTCACCCCCGAGGACGCGGACAATGGGGCAATGGACTGGCTGCGGAAATGCCACATCAACATGGTCCAGTTTTACGACTGGTCTTACCGTCACGATTCCCTTGTGTCCGACAGCGAAAACTACCGGGATATGATGGGAAAAGCAATCTCCCGTTCCACCGTTCTGGGAAAGGTGCGGCGGGCAAAGGAGCTGGGCATGCATCCCATCGCCTACGGCGCTGTCTATGCCGCCAGCCGGGAATTCTTTGAACAGCACCAGGATTGGGCGTTCTACAATTCCGCGCAGCAGCCTTTTGTGTTTATCGATGTGTTCTACATCATGAACATCCAGGCAGGGTCGCCCTGGCGGGACCATATCATCGGGGAATATCGGAAGGCACTGGAAAAGATGGGGTTTTCCGGCATCCACATGGACACCTACGGCTTCCCCAAAACAGCCTTTTCCCATCGGAAGGAAAGGCCGGAATGGGTGCGGCTGGACTGGGAGTTGCCCACCCTCATCGAGGAAACGCGGGAAAAGCTGTCCCGCGGCGGGGCTGACCCTTATCTCATCTTCAACAATGTGGGAAATTGGCCGACCTATTCCACTGCTGCCGCCCCCCAGGATGCAGTGTACATTGAAGTGTGGGAACCCTATGACCGCTATTGCCACATCGCCCGGCTCATCGATGACGCCAAAGCCGCCGGAGGCGGCAAACAGGTTATTCTGGCGGCGTATCTGACGCCCTTCCGAACGGAAGAGCGCCATCGTGCCATGAATGCGGCGAGACTGCTCACTGCGGCCATCGTGTCCCAGGGGGCAACCCACCTGCTGCTGGGCGAAAACCGCGCGGTGCTGACCCAGGGGTATTACAGCGACTATACCCGGCTGGAAGAGGAGGAAGCGGGCCTGCTCCGCCGCTATTATGATTTTCTTGTGCGGTATCTGGAGCTGTTTTACGATGATGGGCTGCAGACGGTCTCCATGACCCACACGGGATGGGATAATTACGAATACCGCTGCCTGAATGTTCCCGCCAGCGCCTGGGGCGAGGCCGGCAAACTTTGGATGATCGCGCGGGAACGCAAAGAACGCAAACTGCTCTCCTTCGTGAATCTTTGCGGCTGCGACGACGACCACTGGGACCGGGGTAAGCCGGAGCCAAAGGTGCAGCAGGGCGTGCGAGTGAAGGTGCAGGTGGACTTCCCTGTCAAGGGAATCTACACCGCCTCGCCTGACGGGCCGAGCCTCGCCGCGCAGGAAGTGCCGTACAGCGTCGAAAACAGCGAAAAAGGCTGCTTTGTCGAATTTGAACTTTCCGGCGTTGAACTGTGGCGCATCGTGTGGATTGAAATGAAGGGAGGAAACGAGATTGAAAAATAAGAAAAAGGGCCGTTTGATCGCTTTTTTGATGTCTTGTGCTTTTCTGGCGTTTTGTTTGCCTTCTTCTGCTTTTGCGCAACTTCCAGGCGTGGCCACGATTGAAAAAATCTATGTGAGCAAGGCCTGTTATCAACCGGGAGATACCGCGCATATTGAATTTCTCGTAAACAATTCCGGCGGCGCGATACAGGAATCGGCGGAAGTGAAGGTCTCTCACCTGGAGAATGTAATTTGGACGACTACAGTACCGGTCTCACTGGACGCGAATGCCTCTGCAAGTTTCAGCTTTGACTGGCAAACGCCAGCGGAAGATTTTAAAGGGTATCTGGTGCAAATCACTTTGTGTGCCAACACCTATGTTTCGGCCATCGACGTTTCCTCTGATGTATCGCGCTATCCCCGGTATGGATACAGTGTGGATTTTATGCCTGGTGAAAGTGTTCAGGAAAGCGACGCGATGATGAAAGAATTGGCACAGGTATACCATATCAATCTGGTCCAATATTATGACTGGATGTATCGCCATGAAAAGGCCCTTCCGGATGAAGGCGATGAATGGGTCGATATGTTTGGCCATACACTGTCCCGGCAAACCATTCAGCAGCGCATCAATGCGGGCCATCAATATAACCAGAAGGCCATGGCATATCAAATGTCCTATATGGCCAGGGAAGGCTACACAGCCAACGGTGTTGACAAAACATGGGGACTGTTCTCTGACCCGATTGGTCGAAATATTGACTATGATCCCGGCAATAACAGTACTTTGGCCAATGTGGATCAATTTTTCTTCCCCATGGAAGGAAAGCCGGCCCCCATTCTGTTTGCATTTAATCCGCTGAATACCAACTGGCAGAACTTTATGGTGGGTCAATATAAGCTGGCGATCAATGAATTGGGGTTTGATGGCATTCAAATCGACCAGATGGGTGACTTTTGGGGCAACAACGTCACCTATTATGATTACGAAGGTAACAGTGTGAACCTTGGGTCTTCCTTTGCGCCTTTTACTAACGTCGCCAAGGAACAGCTGACACAGAACAACAGCAGTAAAAACATCGTAACAATGAATGCGGTGAACGGCGGAAACAACGATTACTTTTCAACAAATGCGATTATCACACAAGCCAACACCGATTTTGCTTTCAGTGAACTGTGGGGAAACAGCGACACCTATCAGAAGATCAATGACTTTGTAAAATGGCAGCGGATGAGCGATGGCGGAAAAACCATGGTCTTGGCAGCCTACATGAACCAGTATGACATCAATGGTGATACATACTACTATGAAGATGCAGCGTTGCAGGGTGGCGTCCACACAAATACCGATGGAGAACTGACCTATATCACCGGATTTGATGAAGAGGGTGACAGTGCCTCGCTGACGGTCACGGTTCCGGAAACCGGCAATTACTCGCTGGTGTTTTATGCAGCGAACGGAACGGATACCCAGGCGTCAAAGAGCATCTATGTGGACGGGGAAAAGTATATGACGGCTTACTTTGACAGCACTCGTTCGGGTATCATCCCCGCAGAACCTGACTGGAGCACATACTCCTATGAGGCCTCCTTCACGATGCCCAAAAATCTGTATTTGACCGAGGGAAACCATACGATAACCGTTCGACAGGACGTGGATGATATTGGCGGAGACATTCGTCTGCACAGTTTGACGTTCGGTACATACGACAAGAACTCTGTCCAGCTTGCCAATGCGGCCATTGCAGCAAGCGGGGCGATGCATATCGAGCTGGGAAGCGGTATGTCGGTGGGAGGAAACAGCAATTCTCGCTATAATGATTTTTCCTTGCTTGGGAACCCGTATTACCCGAAAGCTGCAAAATCTATGACGCAGGATACTGCACAGGCAGTGGGGATGCACTATCAGTTTATCACCGCCTATGAAAATCTACTTTACGATGCGGATGTGCTTCCATCTGACTCCGGCTGGCAAAATATTCAAATTACGGGGCAGTCGATTTCCGGCGATGCGCAACCAGGAACGATTTGGTATATTTTGAAAAACAAAGGAAACGAATACGGGATCATTCACCTGATAAATCTCACGGCAGAGCAGGACCAGGACTGGAGAAACGTCACCGCTGAACCAGAAGAAAAGAATAACTTGCAGGTCAAATATTATCTTCCGCAGTTCAAAAGTGTGGAGGGAGTGTATATGGCCTCATCAGACCTGGGTTGTGTGAGTCAGGAATTGAACTTTACGATAGGAAATGATGCGGTCGGTAAATATGTAGCATTTACAGTTCCCTCTTTGAAATATTGGGATATGGTATATATAGCGTATGGAAATGAGACGTCTGGCAATCGCATTGAAGCGGAGTCGGCTATTCTGACCAACGTAAACATCGCCACAAATCACCCGGGGTATTCGGGAACAGGTTTTGTTGATTCTTACGGGAAGAATGGCGATGCAGTAACGATGGATTTTTATCTGGCCCAGGAAGGGGATTATAACCTGGACTTTGTCTATGCGGCGGCGGTTGAAGGAACACCGCAGCGAAAAATCTACATTGACGGATATGGGTTCGGAGAAATCCAGTTCCCGCCAAATGGAAGTTGGGACGAGTGGGCTTCTTCGCGGAAAACGGTACATCTGCGCAGAGGGATTCACAGAATGGTGATTCAAGCGGAAGGTGCGGCACCGGGATACATCAACCTGGATTGCGTGGACATCTCTGCGGTCGGTTAATACTGGTATTAAAAAAGACTTGTTGCGAAAGGAAAAAAGATGGAACACAATGCTCCTTGGTGGAAAAACGCGCTGATCTACCAAATTTACCCGCGCAGCTTTCAGGACAGCGACGGCGACGGTGTGGGTGACCTGAACGGCATCGTGCAGCGGCTGGACTATCTGGCCGATTTGGGGGTGGACGCCATCTGGCTTTGCCCGGTGTACCGCTCCCCTCAGGACGACAACGGCTATGATATCTCGGACTACTGCGACATCGACCCCGTGTTCGGTACGCTGGCGGATATGGAGCGCCTCATCCGGGAGGCGGGTCAGCGCGGGATACGCATTATCATGGATCTGGTGCTGAATCACTCTTCGGACGAGCACCCCTGGTTCATCGAAGCGAAAAAGAGCCGGGAGAACCCCTATCACGGCTTTTACATCTGGCGGGACGGCGTTCCAGACGCGCCGCCCAACGACATGAAAGCTTGCTTCGGTGGTTCTGCCTGGACGTGGGTGCCGGAGCTGCGGCAGTATTATTTCCACCAGTTTTCTGTCAAACAGCCGGACCTCAACTGGGACAATTCGGCGGTGCGGCAGCAGATTTATGGCGCCATCAATTTCTGGATCAAAAAGGGTGTGGGCGGTTTCCGCCTGGACGTGATCGACCAGATTGCCAAGGTGCCGGACGAAAAGATCACCAACAACGGCCCCATGCTGCACACCTATATCCGGGAGATGAATCGGGCCACCTTCGGGGGCACGGACCTGGTGACCGTCGGGGAGACCTGGGGCGCAACGCCAGAGATCGCCCGGCGGTACAGCGATCCCGCCGGCGACGAGTTTTCCATGGTGTTCCAGTTCGAGCACATCGGCCTGGACCAGAAGCCCGGCGGCGAGAAGTGGGACCTTGCGCCGCTGCGCCTGCAAGACCTGAAACAGGTGCTCTCCAAATGGCAGACGGAACTGTATTGCCGGGGGTGGAACAGCCTCTTCTGGAATAACCATGACCTGCCCCGTATCGTCTCCCGCTGGGGGAATGACGGGGCGTATCGGGAGGCGTCCGCCAAAATGCTGGCTACCCTACTCTATGGCCTGCAGGGTACGCCCTACATCTACCAGGGCGAGGAACTGGGCATGACCAATGCTTGCTTCCCGCTGGAGGACTGCCGCGACATCGAAACGCTGAACCTCTACAAAGAACGGCTGGAGAAAGGGTACTCTGAAGAAGAGATCATGCGGTCCATCCACGCGAAAGGGCGGGACAACGCCCGCACCCCCATGCAGTGGACCGCCGGGCCCAACGCCGGGTTCACAACGGGAAACCCCTGGATACGAGTCAATCCGAATTACCGGCAGATCAACGCTGAGCAGCAGATTGGTGAGCCGGGCTCGGTATACAGCTATTACAAGCGGTTGATCGCGCTGCGAAAGGAAACGCCTGTGGTGCAGAATGGTCGGTATGAACTGCTTTGCCCGGAGGACACGAGCATTTTTGCCTACAAACGGGACGATGGCGCGAACACGCTGTATGTGGTCTGTAATTTCTATGATGAGCATGTGGAAGGGCCGCTCCTCCCTGTGCAAGATGAAGATGTGCTGATTTCCAACTATCCTGACCCGCCTGCGGGCAGTCATCTGCGTCCTTATGAGGCGGTTTGGTATCTGTGCCGGAATGACCGGGTAACCCCCGTGCTGGGCGGACGATAACAAGATTCGTGCATACTTAGGCGAGATTTCGATTGCACGGAAGAGGGAGCCTCCCATAAGGGGGCTCCCTCTTCCCGTTATCGTTCAAGAATAAAGCGCACAAGCGGTAGACCCGATTCTGCTTTCCAGAAGATTTCGCTTTCCTTTTCTCCTTTTTTGGTACTCCTGCAGCAGTCATCGCGCAGTGTAACTTACTCTTTCTGGTGATACGGTTGTAATCTTATAAGGTGGGAAATTCCACAGCATCCGCGCCCTCGCTATCATATGTGTGATGCATCGATTCTCTTTTTTCTGTCCGCATTCCGATTTACATGCTGTGCCCCATCGACAACGGACACAGCAGTGGTTCTTTCACGCTCCGTGCTATCAGAAGCTATAAGATAAAGGGCACACAGCATTTTGCTCCAAAACCGACGTGAAGTCCGCCGGCAGGCGATACACAGAATCAGATGGAGAAGAGGCAGCTCCCAAAGGTACGAATCACGGTTTCTTCCTGGGCTTTCTCGGTTTTGATGCCACCGCCGCGATCATGGCGTAGTGCTCCTTGCTCTTTCTCGTGATGCTGTTGTAGTCCTTGGAGGTGAGGAACTCCAGCAGCCACTCTTTTGGCACCTTATAGGTGTGCTGGTACGGGAAGGACTTGAGCCTCCCCTCGATGCACCAGCGGCTGACGGTGCGGGAGGCGTAACCGGTGACGCGGGCGATCTGGTGGGCGTCCAGCACGTCGGGCTGGCGGGCCAGCAGCCGCTCGTACCAGCGGCGAATTCGCTGGCGGACGGCATCGGTGAGCAGGAGCGTGCCGTTCAGGCTGAAGGCTGGGGGCTTGTGGGCCGGGTAATTCTTGTACCAGCCGCTGGGCGGGGTGTAGTATGCCGGCTCGGCCAGGCGGCGGCGCAGGTAGGCGGCCACGTCGGCCTTGGCGATCTTGTAGCAGCGGGTCTGCTTGCCGGTGTTCTCGCAGGGCACCAGGCCGCTCTGCAGCAAGTATAGCGAGGTGCGGGTGCCGATGCG
>JALFXH010000177.1 GCA_022786965.1 Clostridiales bacterium | reverse complement strand
GTCTGAAGGAACAGCTCATCTTCCCCGAAATCGAGTATGACAAGGTCGACAAGATCCGTGGCATGGACATCTGCATCTGCACCACCGCCAATACCGACGAGGAAGCCAAGGAACTGCTGACCATGGTCGGCGCTCCGTTCCACGCTTAAGGAGGAAGACGAAATGGCAAGAAAAGCGATGATTCTCAAGCAGCAGGCCGGGAACAAGTTCTCCAGCCGCCGCTACAACCGCTGCAAGATCTGCGGCAGACCCCACGCTTACCTGCGCGATTACGGCGTTTGCCGTATCTGCTTCCGCGAGCTGGCCTACAAGGGCCAGATCCCCGGTGTCCGCAAGGCCAGCTGGTAAGGTCGAATTTCTAATGTGATATAGATTCGGAGAGTCCCGGGAAGATGGCCCTAAGCGTTAAGGCGCATTCCCCGGATACCTCCGGATCTTCAACGGGTAAAGCCCGTAACTTCTGATAGGAGGATATTAACATGCAAATCACCGATCCCGTAGCAGATATGCTGACCCGTATCCGGAACGCCAACTCTGCGAAACACGACACTGTGGATGTCCCCGCTTCCAACCTGAAGAAGGCCATTGCGCAGATTCTGCTGGACGAGGGCTATATCAAGGCCTTCTCTCTGGTGGAAAACGGCAATCAGGGCGTCATTCACATCACCCTGAAGTATCTGGCGAAGAAGCAGCCCGCTCTGTCCGGCCTGAAGCGCGTCTCCAAGCCCGGCCTGCGGATCTACGCCGGTGCTGACGAGCTGCCCAAGGTTCTCAAGGGTCTGGGTATCGCCATCGTCTCCACCTCCAAGGGTGTTATGACCGACAAGAAGGCTCGCGAAAACCACATCGGCGGCGAAGTCCTGGCTTTCGTCTGGTAAGGAGGATTCCGTAAATGTCTAGAATTGGTAAGAAGCCGGTAATCATCCCGGCAAACGTTACGGTGGACATTGCCGAGGGCAACGTTGTCACCGTTAAGGGCCCCAAGGGCACCCTTTCCTACGCCTTCCATCCCGACATGATCCTGAAGGTCGAAGGCAATGTCCTGACTGTTGACCGCCCCGATGAGGAGCACCTGCACAAGTCCCTGCACGGCCTGACCCGTACTCTGCTGCACAATATGGTGGAGGGCGTCGAGAAGGGCTACAGCAAGGAGCTGGAGGTCAACGGCGTCGGCTACCGTGCCGAGAAGAAGGGCAACCAGCTGGTCATGCGTCTGGGCTTCTCCCACGAGGTTATCGTCAGTGAGATTCCCGGCATCACCATCGAGGTTCCCGCCCCCAACAAGATCATCATCCACGGTATCGACAAGCAGGCTGTCGGTCAGTTCGCTGCCGAAGTTCGCGGCAAGCGTCCCCCCGAACCCTACAAGGGCAAGGGCATCAAGTATACCACTGAGGTCATCCGCCGCAAGGTTGGTAAGACCGGTGGCAAGAAGTAATGGAGGTGTGCCGAAATGGTTAGCAAGATCAATAAGAAGGCTATGCGCCTGAAGCGGCATATCCGCGTTCGCGGCAAGGTCTCCGGCACCGCCGAGCGTCCCCGTCTGAACGTGTTCCGCTCCAACGCCAACATCTACGCCCAGATCATCGACGATGTGAACGGCGTTACCCTGGTTTCCGCAAACACCCTGGAGAAGGGCTTTGAGGGCGCTACCGGCAATGCAGAGGCTGCAAAGAAGGTCGGCGTCACCCTGGCTGAGCGTGCCAAGGCAAAGGGCATTGAGGAAGTCGTATTTGACCGCGGCGGCTATGTTTACCACGGCCGTGTCGCTGCCCTGGCTGAAGGCGCCCGCGAAGGCGGCCTGAAGTTCTAAGAGTGAGGAGGAAAGAAAATGGCTTATAATAAGACGAACAATGACGCCCCCGAGCTCATTGAGAAGGTCGTTTACCTGAACCGTGTTTCCAAGACTGTTAAGGGCGGCCGTGTCATGAAATTCTCCGCTCTGGTTGTTGTTGGCGACGGCAAGGGCACCGTGGGCTACGGCCTGGGTAAGGCAGCCGAGGTTTCCGAGGCCATTCTGAAGGGCATCGCCGATGCCAAGAAGAACATGGTCAAGATCTCCCTGGCTGGCGACACCATCCCCCACGATGTCATCGGCATCTTCGGCGCCGGCACCGTTCTGCTGAAGCCCGCCCCCGAAGGCACCGGCGTTATCGCCGGCGGCGCTGTCCGTGCCGTTATGGAGGCCGTGGGCATCAAGAACATCTGCGCCAAGTGCCTGCGTTCCAACAATCCCCAGAACGTTGTCAAGGCCACTATGGCTGGCCTGACTTCTCTGCGTTCCCCCGAGCAGGTTGCTGCTGTTCGCGGTAAGAGCGTGGAAGAAATCATCTAACAAGGAGGGCAATTAACATGGCAAACCTGAAGATTACGCTTGTTAAGAGCCTGAACGGTCGCCTGGAAAAGCACATCGCTACCGCTGAGAGCCTGGGCCTTCGCAAGATCGGCCAGACCAGCATCCAGCCCGACAACACCCAGACCCGCGGTAAGATCGCCAAGATCGGTTACCTGCTGCAGGTCACCGAAGTTGAATAAGGAGGAGAAGAATAATGAAGCTTCATGAACTTTCTCCCGTTGCTGGCTCCACTTTCGAGGGCAAGCGTAAGGGCCGCGGCCACGGCAGCGGCAATGGTAAGACCGGCGGCCGGGGCCACAAGGGTCAGAAGGCCCGTTCCGGCGGCAAGGTCCGCGTGGGCTTCGAAGGCGGCCAGATGCCTCTGGTGCGCCGCATCCCCAAGCGCGGCTTCAACAACATCTTCGCCAAGCCTCTGACCGCTGTCAACGTCATCGCGCTGAACCGGTTTGAGGACGGCGCCACTGTGGACGCTGCCGCTCTCATCGAGGCCGGCATCATCTCCGAGTGCCCCAACGGCCTGAAGGTCCTGGGCAACGGTGACCTGACCAAGAAAGTGACCGTCAAGGCCGCGGCTTTCTCTGAGTCTGCTAAGGAAAAGATTGAGCAGGCAGGCGGAAAGGCCGAGGTGGTGTAAGTGTTACAGACACTTAGAAACGCCTGGAAGATCCCCGAGCTGAGAAAGAAGATCATCTTCACTCTGTTTATCCTGCTGATCTACCGCGTGGGCAACGTCATTCCGGTTCCCTTCATTGACGTGGCGACCCTGTCCAACTACTTCGACAGCGTCCTGTCCACCACCATCCTGGGACTGTACAACGCAATGTCCGGCTCCGCCTTCTCTCAGGCCACGGTCTTTGCGCTGGGTATTCAGCCCTACATTAACGCCAGCATTATCATCCAGCTGCTGACCATCGCCATCCCCGCTCTGGAGCGGCTGGCCAAGGACGGCGGCGAGGAGGGCAAGAAGAAGATTGCCCGCATCAGCCGTTATACCACGGTTGGTCTGGGTCTGCTGATGGGCTGGGCTTACTACACCATGCTCCACAACTACGCTTCTCAGGGCTTCTCCATCATCACCCAGGAGGGCTTCCTGCCCGCCATGGTGATTGTCCTGGCCTTCACCGCCGGCTCCGCCGTGGTGATGTGGCTGGGTGAGCAGATTACCGAGTTTGGTATCGGCAACGGCATCTCCATGATCCTGTTCGCCAACATCATCTCCGGCCTGCCCCGGATGGTCACCAATCTGTTCGCCATGACCTGGTGGCAGATCATCATCGTGGTCATCGGCATGGTGGCCCTGGTGCTGTTCATCATCTTCATCAATGACGCTGAGCGCCGGATTCCCATCCAGTACGCCAAGCGCGTTGTGGGCCGGAAGGTCTACGGCGGCCAGAACACCAACCTGCCCATCAAGGTGAGCATGGCCGGTGTTATGCCCATCATCTTCGCCCAGTCCATCTGCTCCCTGCCCGCTACCATCTGCGCCTTTACGGGCAAGACCAGCGGCTGGTGGTACACCCACGTCTGGAGCTCCTCCAGCTGGACCTACGCTGTGATTTACTTCCTGATGATCTTCTTCTTCAGCTGGTTCTACTCCACCATCCAGTACGATCCTGTGGAGATTTCCAACAACCTGAAGAAGAACGGCGGCTTCATTCCCGGCTTCCGTCCCGGCAAGCCCACCGCCGACTTCATCCAGAAGGTCATCAACAAGATCGTTGTCTTTGGTGCTGTGTATCTCGGCGTGGTCGCCCTGCTGCCCATTATTGCCGGTAACCTGATGAGCGGTGTCCGGAACCTGGCCATCGGCGGCACCTCCATCATCATCGTCGTGGGCGTCGCCCTGGAGACGGTGAAGGCTCTGGAGGCTCAGATGCTCATGCGGCACTACAAGGGCTTCCTGGACTAAGCGCAGGAGGTATGGCAGGATGAATCTCATTCTACTGGGCGCGCCCGGCGCCGGAAAGGGGACACAGGCTGAGCTGCTGGTAAAGCAGCTTGGAATCCCCGCCATTTCTACCGGGAATATGCTCCGCGAGGCCATGGCAAATGGCACTGAGCTGGGTAAAAAAGCTAAGAAGTACATGGACGAGGGCGCTCTGGTTCCCGACGAGCTGATTTTGGGCATCGTCGCGGACCGGGTGGCCCAGCCCGACTGCGAAAAGGGCTTCATTCTGGACGGCGTGCCCCGCACGCTGGCCCAGGCCGAGGCGCTGGAAGCCAAGGGTGTCAAAATCGACCATGTTGTTTCCATTGAGGTGGACGATGCCGCGATTGAAGGCCGTATGACCGGACGTCGGGTTTGCGCCAAGTGCGGCGCCAGCTACCACATCGTCGCCAACCCCCCGAAACGCGACGGCGTCTGCGACAGCTGCGGCGGCGAGCTGATTCTCCGCAAGGATGACAAGCCCGAAACCGTCCGGCACCGTCTGGAGGTCTACCATGCTTCCACCGAGGTCCTGAAGGACTTCTACGGCAAGCTGGGAAGACTGCGCACCGTCAACGGCAATCAGTCCATCGGGGGCGCCAACGAGGACATCCTCAAGGCAATAGAGGCTAAGGTATGATCGCAATCAAAAATGAACATGAGCTGGAAGTGATGCGCCAGGCCTGCAAAATTACCGCGGCAGCCCGTGCTCTGGCAGGGGAAATGGTAAGACCCGGCGTATCAACGAAGGCGATAGATCAGGCCGTTCACGATTATATCGTGTCTCAGGGCGCGAAACCGTCGTTCCTGAATTATAACGGCTACCCTGCAAGCGCGTGCATCAGCGTAAACAGCACGGTGATCCACGGAATTCCGGGTCATTACACCCTGAAGGAAGGGGACATCGTGTCTGTGGACGTAGGCGCGTACTATAAGGGTTTTCATGGCGATTGCGCGGCAACCTTTGCCTGTGGTGCCATCAGCACCGAAGCGCAGAAGCTCATTGATGTCACAAAGCAGTCCTTCTTTGAGGGAATCGCTCAGGCAACAAAGGGCAAGCGTGTGCAAGATATCTCCCACGCCATCCAGACGTATGTGGAGTCTAACGGTTTTTCAGTTGTCCGCTCTTTCGTGGGTCACGGCGTTGGGCGGCAGCTGCATGAGGAGCCGGAAGTTCCGAACTATGGAAATCCCGGCCGGGGCCCCAGATTGCTCCCCGGTATGACACTGGCCATCGAGCCTATGGTGAATGTGGGCACATATGACGTGCGCATTCTCAAAGACGGCTGGACCACGGTGACTGCCGACGGAAAGCTCTCGGCCCACTACGAAAATACTGTACTCATCACCGACGGCGAGCCGGAAATACTCACCGTCACCGAAGGACTTTAAGCTATGGAGCCTGCGAATTCGGATATCACAGTTTCGGATGTGGTGGTCTCCCGGGCCGGCAGGGATCAGGGCGAATGGTTCTACGTTATCAGCGCGGACGATACGTACCTGCTCCTTGCCAACGGAAAAGACCGTCCTCTGGATAAGCCGAAACGAAAGAAGCGCAAGCACGCACAAAAGGTCCTTCGCTCTGAGACCAGAGTTGCCGCCAAGCTACGCTGCGGCGACAAAGTGCTCAACGGCGAATTACGAAGAGATCTGGCGTTCCTCGCCAGAGAGTATGCAAGCGAATAACCTGGGAGGGTAATAACTTGGCTAAGGACGACGTAATCGAGATTGAGGGCATCGTTACCGATGCACTGCCGAATGCTATGTTCAAGGTTGACATCGGCAACGGACACACCATTCTGGCACACATTTCCGGCAAGCTCAGAATGAACTTCATCAAGATCTTGCCCGGTGACAAAGTAACCGTTCAAATGTCTCCTTACGATCTGACCCAGGGTCGGATCACCTGGAGAAGTAAGTAAAATAAGAGATACCCATTCTCATATGGAGGTTAAACAGTATGAAGGTAAGACCGTCCGTTAAACCCATGTGCGAAAAGTGTAAGATCATCAAGCGCAAGGGTCGCGTAATGGTAATTTGCGAAAACCCCAAGCACAAGCAGAGACAAGGCTAATAGGAGGTGCTGAAAGAA
>JALFXH010000136.1 GCA_022786965.1 Clostridiales bacterium | reverse complement strand
TCTTCGGCAACCCCAGAAGCGAAAAGACCCGGGCCTTCATCCGGGGTACCCAGCAGTCTTTCTGAGCAAACGCCAACGCGGGCGCGTCCTGAGATTGGACGCGCCCGCGTTTTGTTGTGTGTTTCCAGCGGCGGGGGCAAGCCCCCGTCCTACCTTAATAAAGCGATGAGACCCCCGGAGCAATAGCCCCGGGGGTCCCGCAATCCTCTTTCCTCGCAATAAGCGGTTTGGAAAATTTAGTTGGTAACACGCAGTGTGAACTTGGCATACTTGCCGGTTCCATCCTGGGCAGTCGCCTTGATGGTGGTCGCACCGACCTTCTTGATGGTCACCTTGCCGTTTCCGTCCACTGTTGCAACACTGGTATCGCTGCTGGTCCACTTGAAGGAGGTCTGGTATGCTTCAGTGGGCTTAGCCGCCGCGTAGAACTGCATGGTTCCATCAGAGAGGGTCGCGGAAACCTTGGTGCCGTTGACAACATCCGTACCGTCGCTGATCTCCACCTCTGTGGTTGCCGCGAACACCTCCACGGTCGTGCTCAGCGGGGTAGAACCGTCAACGGGACTTGCCGTCACCGTAACGTCATATCCGCCAATGCCCTTCTTGGCGCTCAGCTTGCCGGTGTACATATTGATGGACACGTTATCCGAATAGGAATCGGGCTCCACAGACCACAGCACGTTCTTGTTGGTAGCGTTGCTGTATTCAGGCACCGCGCGCAAATTGATGGACTTGCCGGCCACCAGAATACTGGACTGCTCGATACTCTTAACGGAGCCCATAGTACGATTTACAATTGCGGTGATCTTGCTCTCATAAGTGGTATTACCAATCTTGTACTTGGCAGTCAGAGTGGCCTTGCCTACCTTCAGTGCCTTAAGACCGGTTCCCGTAATCTGGATGACAGTCTTGTCGCTGGTGCTCCAGGTCACACCTGCGGAGTTGTAGTCCTTCTCGGAGATATTCCCCTTGCTGTCCGCGAACGCGGTATGGATTCTGACCGTCAGACCGCCGAGTCCCGTGCCGAGATCAACGGGCAGGGTGCCGGTATACTCCTTGCCGCTCAGTTCAAAGTAGAACTTCACGTTTTCCGCGGGGAAGATGTGGAAGGTAGCCGTCGCGGAGATACCACCCTCCTTGGAGATGGCCTTAACCACCACGGTGTGCTTCTTTGTCACAGTCTTAGCGGTCAGAACGCCGCTGGAATTGATGGTCGCCACATTGGTTTCCTTGCCGTTCTCCGTGACCTCCCAGGTGAAGCCCTGGTTATCCGCCTTGACACCGTTGGCGTAATCGTTCCAGGCGGTTGCCTTCAGAGTAACGCTCTTACCGCTGCGCAGGTCTCTCAGGCTGGGAGCGGTGATAGTAACGGTGCCAACCTTCTTCACAACCTTCACGGTGAAGGTGGAGGTGCATATGTTCTGGGTTGCGGGGTCAACACACCGCAGGGTGATGGTGCTGGAGCCGTGGCCAACAGCCTTCAGAGTACCCAGATCCTTGTCGATGGTAGCCACATTGGTGTTGCTGCTGAAGAACTGGCAGTCCTCGGCAACCTTCATTTCGCCGTTGCCGCTTCTCTGCCACTCGGCATCCACAACCACGGACTCGCCCTTATTCATGGCGTAGCTGCCGCTGATCATGTCTTCGCCGATGATGGCGTGAAGGGTCTTGGTGGTGTTGGGCTTGATGGTCAGAACCACGCTGCCGAACACGGTTTTATCCTGCTTGGAGGTGGCAGTCACCAGAACCTCGGTGAGCCGGTCAACATCATAAGCGGTCACTCTGCCGGTGGCGGAGATGATGGCGGCGCTGGTGGCGTTGCCAAGCTCATCGGTGATGCTCCAGATGACCTCCTGATTGGCTGCCTTGCGGCCGGTGGACGTCTTAATGACGGCCTTCATGTTCAGGCTGTTGCCGGATGCCAGGGTGCGGCCATTCGGGGTAACCGTTACGCTGTTGGCATTGGAAGTCACCTTCAGGTTCACGGAGCCCTTGATTTTGCTTCCGTCAGCGATCATGCAGTCGATACGGACCTTACCGGCCTTCTTCACGACCACCTGACCATCTTCGTCCACGGTAGCAATGTCGTTGTTGGTGCTGGACCAGATCAGAGGCCAGACGTTCTCCTCCTGAAGCACATCCGGCTTGATGGCAGCCTCGAAGTTAAATGTGCGTTCGCTCTTTTCCTTGGAAAGCTCTACCGTATAGTTCTCTGCCTTCAGCGCATCGCAGCTAATCTTAACGGACTTGGCAGCGGGGTACAGGGTAATGGCGTGCGTAGCGGGTTCGCCATTGGAGCCTGTGATTTTCACGGTGACAGGCGTCGGCTCCGTCACAGGCTTGGTGGTCAGCTTACCAGTCTTGCTGATAGTGGCAATCACCTTGCCTTTTTTCATGCTCTTGCCGTTCTTTACAATGACATTGTCGCTATCCGGGTCAGTCTCGATCAGGCTCCAGGTAACGGATTTGTCGTCCAAATCCTCATCCTGAACCAGATATGGCTTCAGATCCAGGGAAGCGCCGCCCCGCAGCTTCTCCGGTGCGTCCTTCAAGTCGCCCGCGCCCAGCTTAGAGAACTGGATCTTGGCGGTGGCAGATACGCCGGTTCCGTCACCAGCATATGCCTTCACGGTTACAACACCGGACTTCAATGCGGGAACAGGAACAAGCAAGAGATCGGTATCCAACTGCTCCTCGGTGCAGACATTGCCCGGATCGCTGATTTCCCAGCGAACCTTCTGTGTCGCGCTGGCGGGCAGAACGGAAGCGGAGACGATAATGCCATTTTCCGCGATGTAATCATCCGACAGGTCAACGATAAACACCTCATTGTTGACCTTCTCCTCGCCGACCTTCAGCGTAATGCCGGTAGTCACGGGCACAACCATCACCGTAACTTCGAGAGGTTCGGCCTCACAGCCCACAGCCTCAGCCCGCAGCTTGATTTCATGCCGATATCTCATATTGGAATCGGTATCCAGCTTATCGCTAAGCAGGCGGACACCTTCCTCCTCAGAGAGCATTGTCCACTTCACGCTGGTCTTCGGAACAGGTTCGCCGGCGGCATCCACAACGGAAGCCTTCAGGTTCACAGACTTGCCGGCCAGCACTTCTTCCGGAACCTCTTCTTCCAGCTCGATGTGCTCTTCCGGACGCGCGTAGACATCAACCACCAGGTCCTTGTCAGTATACCCAGACTTTTGGGCGGTAATGGTAACCTTACCTTCCTGGACGCCGGTCAGCTCATCGCCGTTCACAGACGCGAAGCCATTGGAAGGCTCCCCCCAAGTGACATCCTCCACTTCCAGACCGTCCGCATCCAGGGCGATCATCTTGCGGGTATCACCAACAGCCAGCCGATTGCTTTCATCGCCAGCCAGCTTGACAGCGGTGAATACAGGTTCCGGGCTAACCTTCACATAGACCGTCTTGGTCTCATAGCCAGGCAGACTTGCCTCGATGGCAACAGCTTCACGGCGGGTGGACTTGCCCACGGTCACCAGACCGGTGTTGTCCACAGTCACTCTGCTGTCCTTGCAGGACCAGACAACGTTCAGTGCCTTCCCATCTCCATCGACAGCCTTCAGCTGCATCTTGCTGTCTTCCGCCATATCGACTTCGGCCACGGGCTGATCATCAGAGTTCCGAATCTCAAAGGACTTGACGACAACGGAGATTTCCGCCGTTCCGGTGGTGTAGCTGTCCTTCGACACGGTGATAGTTACGGGGGTGCTGCTCTGTCTGATGCCCGTCAGGCTGCCGGTCTTGGAAAGGGAGACAAACGTCTGCTCCTTATCGGAGGATCCCCAAACCACACCCTCCACGGTGTCGCCATTGCCGTCCTTGGCAACCAGATCCACGGTTTCATTCACATTCACCGCGCTCACTGCATTGCCGCTCTTGTCGGTGATCACAAGGGCGTTCGCCTGAGCCATTACGTCCAAAGTCGCAGCAGCATACAGATCGGGCTTATCAGGCGTAGCCGTAACGGTAATCGTTTTGCCAACACCAGCCGCCAGGACAGTCATTTCTCCGGTATCCTTGTTAATCGCAATGGCTTTGTTATCATCGCTCGCCCAGGTAACATCGGTCATCTCAGCGCCGTCAGCAGAAGCTACCAGCTGATAGGTCTTGCCAACGTAGAATTTTGCCGCACCGTTTTTCTCCTCGATGGTCAGAGGGGTCTTCTCCACGGTCACATCGCAGGTGACAGTGCAGCCGCCCTTTGTAGCTGTAATTGTAGCACTGCCGGGCGTCACACCGGTCAGTTTACCGGTTGCGTCCACGGTGGCGATGCTATCGTTAGAACTTGTCCATTTGAAGTAAGGCTGTGCGGTATTGGACAGATCCCACACCTGCAGGTTCACAGTCTGGTCAGCCTTGATCTGCTTAACCTCATTGCCTTCGGAATCGGTAATTCTAAAAGCGTTCGGCACGATGCTGATTTCATAGGTGGCTTTATTATAGCCATCCTTCTCGGCGGTGATCGTAACAGCGCCGGTCGTCGGGCCGCTCTTCACCTCACCAGTGTTCTCATTCACCGTAGCAATGCTCGGATTGCTGCTCGTCCACTTAACGTCTTCAACCTTAACGCCATCCGCACGGGCCTCCAGCGTGAGGGTACGGTTGGGATACATCTCGTGTGTATCTGGTGTTGAAGTAATGGTCATCTCCTTGGGAACGGGAGGATCGGCGGGAGTAATAGTGAACTTCTTTGTAGCACTCCTGCCATTCAACGCAAGCCGAACTTCCGCCTCACCTTCTGCGACAGCAGTCACCACGCCGGTGTCGCTGAGAGTCAGCGCCCCAGCGGGATTCACACTCAAAAGCTTCCAGTTGCTGGTGATGTACGCGGGATCAATGTCATCCTCGTTTGAACAGGTATAACCCAAGGCAACGGTATCGCCAACCTTCAAGTCGCCGCTGACAGGTTCTTTGGTGTCCTTGACTATCTCCAGCTTGTCTGGCGGCAGCAGAACAGTAAGCTTCTCGGTACCGGTATTTCCCTCTTCATCCGTCACCGTTACCGTAACACCACCCTGAGTCTTGCCCTCAAATTTGAATTCAGTGGGATTCTCGGACTCTATCCTCTCAAGCGCATCCACGGGACTAACCGCCCACGTCAGGCTTCCGTCAGGTGCCGTCCCATCGCTCTTTGTTGCAGTCAGCGTAATCTCATCTTCACCAATCACAACATACTTGCTGGTTTTTGTACTGGTGATTTTCAGCTCGCCCACCGCCAGTGCCGATACAGGCACCAGGGACAGAACCATGACGATCACCAGAAGCATAGACAATAT
This sequence comes from Clostridiales bacterium, assembly GCA_022786965.1. Lineage (GTDB taxonomy): Bacteria > Bacillota > Clostridia > Oscillospirales > Oscillospiraceae > Faecousia. The sequence goes on along the minus strand of JALFXH010000136.1, from coordinate 49,199 downwards.
CCGTTTCTTCATGTGAATTGCCTCCTTGATAATCTTGTCGCAATAGCTTGTAACTATTTGTCACGATTGTAACACATCGTTTACGAAATTGCAACTAGTAAAACAAAATTTTTCCAGAATTTTTTACATTTTTTGCAAGCACCCCGTTACCTTTGTTACCGCCTGAAAAATTGACACATTTTCCTGCCGCCGGGGACTATCTTTTACCCCCACTGCCCACTATACTATAATAAATAGATCGAAAGGAGCGATTTTGATGAAACCTTCCGCCATTGTTTACACCTCCAACACCGGCTATACCGCCCAATACGCCTCCCTGCTGGGGGGCGAAACCGGACTGCCTGTCTGTTCTCTGGAAGATGCCCTGAAAAACCTGCCCCAGAACAGCCCCATTGTTTATCTGGGCTGGCTGACGGCAGGAAAGGTACAGGGCTATGACAAAGCGGTTACAAAATTTAACCTTCAGGCCCTGTGCGCCGTTGGCATGGCAAAATCCGGCTCCCAAATGGAGGATGTGACAAAATCCAACAATCTGCCCCAGGGATTGCCGCTGTTTACCCTGCAGGGCGGCTTTGATCTACACAAGCTCCGGGGCATCTATAAATTCATGATGCTGGTCATGTCCAAAACCGTGGCCAAAAAGCTGGCTGCCAAGCCCGACCGCACCGCTGACGAGGACGATATGCTGGACCTGTTCCAAAACGGCGGCAACCGGGTCAGCCTGGAAAATCTCAGGCCTGTGCTGGAATGGTATCAGGAGGTAAGCGCATGAAGCTGCTGTTGAACGCCCTGGGAAAGCTGGTCGCCGGTCTGCTGCTGACGTTTCTGCTGCTGTTCGCCCCCGCCGGGACCTGGAATTACCCAGGCGGGTGGCTGTTCTGCGGACTGCTGTTTCTGCCCATGCTCATCGTGGGGCTGGCGCTGTACCTGAAAGCCCCGGAGCTACTAAAAAAACGTCTGAACACAAAAGAAACCGAAAAAGGCCAAATGTGGGTAGTGGCCCTTTCCGGCACGCTGTTCGTGGTCAGTTTTCTGGCGGCGGGATTTGATTTCCGCTTCGGCTGGACCCATGTGCCCGGGTGGCTGGTGTGGGTCGCCGCAGCTGTCCAGCTTGGCTCCTACGGTCTTTACGCCGAGGTAATGCGGGAAAACGCCTACCTTTCCCGGACGGTGGAGGTGCAGGAGGGTCAGACTGTCATCGACACCGGGCTATACGGCATTGTCCGGCACCCCATGTACACCGCCACCATTCTCCTGTGCCTTGCCATCGGACTGGTGCTGGGGTCCTGGATCAGCTTTGCGCTGATGCTTGTGTACCCCGTCCTGATTCTCTTCCGCATCCGGGGCGAGGAGGCCCTGCTGGAAGAAAACCTGCCCGGTTACAGAGACTACGAAGCCAAGGTCCGCTGGCGGCTGATTCCCTTCCTGTGGTAAGAGCGAAGCGCATAAAAACACGCAGAAGCCAAATAGCTCCTGCGTGTTTCTGTATCTATGTGAGGGTAGGGCCTGTGGCAGAAACGCTACCGGAATGGAGATTGCTCCGGATTCGGCGAATGGGTGGCAATCCACAGCAGAATACTGGCAGATTCCAGCGCGCCTGCCCAGAAAGCGTCTCGCTGCTCTGTTTCCCTTTCGGAGCAAATGGTCACGGTGTTCGGAATCGAAGTCACTGGTTTCTTTTCTTTCCCCGGTTTTGCAGCGAAGCCGCTCATCCGCGCGCACCCCTTTCCGTATCAGTCCTGTCTGCCTGCCAGATCCAGAATATCCGCCTTTTCGGGCATGACCCGAAGGGCGCCTTTTTTTGTTGTAATGATGGCAGCCGCCGCGTTGGCAAAGGTCAGCATTTGCGTCAGTTCTTCCTTTGTATACTCCCTGAGCCCCCAGGTCAGCACATGGTGCAGAACACCGCCAAAGAAGGTATCCCCCGCGCCGGTGGTCTCGACGGTGTTCACGCAGAAGCCCCTGACCTGCGCCATGGTCCCGCCGGCGTAAGCCCGGCTACCTTCCTTGCCCATGGACAGGAGAATCAGACGGATTCCGGGGAACCGCTCCTGAATCCAGCGGATGCCGGCGTCAAAATCCTCCAGCCCGGTGAGCCACTGAATCTCATTGTCGGAGATTTTCAGAATATCGCAGTGGGCCATCCCGAAAAGCACCTGCTCCTTCGCCTCGTCCAAGGTTCGCCACAGAGGCGGGCGAAGATTGGGGTCAAAGGAGCGCAGCACCCCCGCCCGCTCTGCCTCGGCAATGGCGGCGTAGGTGGCGCTTCTCACCGGCTCGTCGGTCATGGACAGGGTGCCGAAGTGGAAAATTTTGGTTTGACGAATCAGCTCCATATTCACTTCGTCCTTTGTCAGACGCATATCCGCGCCGGGATTGCGGTAGAAGCTGAAATCCCGATCACCGCCGGGCAGCGTGTGAACCACCGCCAGCGTGGTATGAACCTCTTCGTCCCGGCACAGCCCCTCGACAGAAATACCGGTTTCCACCAGAGCGGCTTCCAGCTGATCGCCAAAGCCGTCCTGACCCACCTTGCCGATAAAGGCGGTTTTGTGCCCCAGCTTACTCAGCAGCGCCAGAACATTGCAGGGAGCGCCGCCGGGATTGGCTTCCAGCAGAGGATTTCCCTGAGGGCTCAGGCCGTTCTGGGTCAGATCAATGAGCAGCTCCCCCAGCGCGACAACATCATAGTTTCCCATCCTTTACGCCCTCCTTACATCCGCTTGAGCCAGAAGAAGCCCTGAGCGGGAACGGTGATTTCCGAAATATTCAGCGTGTCGCCGGTGACCAGATTCCGATAGACTCCGCCGCTGTGAATGGCGGCAGCGGTTTTCGGCTCGTCACTGAAATTGAACAGACCAACCAGCTGTTCTCCGTTTAAGTACCGGGCAATGCCCAGAATGGCCTTGTCCCCGGTGTCCAGTGTGGCCGCGATGGCGTCGCAGGAGAAAGCAGCCTCCTCTCCCCGCAGGGTTTCCAGCCGGGCCAGGGCTGTGAAGATCCGATACTCGCTGGTACCGGGTTTCTCTGCCCGGGCGGCAGCGGCCCAGTCCATTTTCCCCCGGTGCAGATACCGGGAGTCGGCGGCTTTGTTTCTGTCGGCATGATAGCTGTTGTCGTTGCACCGGCCGATCTCGTCGCCGGAGTACAACACGGGAATGCCGGACTGCATGAACATATAGGCGTGGAGCATCACCACAGCGTCAATGGCGCGGTCTATTGCTTCAGGCTTTCCGGATTCCAGCGCCGCCTGCAGGCCGCACAGGGAGGCGGTGGTTCCGCAGAGCCGGGCATCGCCGGTAACAAGGTCTTCGTTGTACAGCTCGCCCCGGCTGTTGCTGAGGCCCCGAAGTCCCCGGAAAAAGTCGTTGAGGTAGGCCTTGTGGGGCCGCTCCTCCATGCCGAACCGGCGCAGGGAGTCGTAGTCCAGACCCCAACCGATGTCGTCGTGGCAGCGCAGATAGTTGAGGAATACGTATTGCGTCGGCAGAGCGAACACCTTGTCCAGCTGCTCCCGCAGGAGGGTGGTGTCCCGGGTGGCCACGGTGTGCCAGGTGGTGGCCATGGTGGTGACATTGTAGAGCATGTGGCACTCGGGCTTCTCCACGGTGCCGAAGTAGGGCACCACTTTGGACGGCTCCATGACCACCTCGCCCAGCAGCAGTACGCTGGGGCAGACAATTTCGCCGATCATGCGCATCATACGGACGATGGTGTGCACCTGCTTGAGATTCCGGCAGGAGGTGCCCAGCTCCTTCCAGATGTAGGGCACCGCGTCAATGCGGATAATATCGATGCCCCGGTTGGCAAGGTAGAGGAAATTTGCCATCATCTCATTGAACACCCGGGGATTGCGGTAGTTTAAGTCCCACTGGTAGGGATAGAAGGTGGTCATGACGTAATGGCCGCATTCCGGCAGCCATGTGAAGTTGCCGGGGGCGGTGGTGGGGAACACCTGAGGCACGGTCTGCTCGTAGCGGTCGGGGATGTCCCGGTTGTTGAAGAAGAAGTAACGGCTCATGTATTCACCTTCGCCGTTTCTTGCCCGCTGTGCCCACTCGTGATCCTCGCTGGTGTGGTTCATCACAAAGTCCATGCAGACCTGAATGCCCTTTTCGTGGCAGGCGGCGGTCAAGCCTTCCAGATCCTCCATGGTGCCCAGGGCTGGCTGCACCTTGCGGAAATCCTTCACGGCATATCCGCCGTCGCTGCGCTCGGGAACCGTATCCAGAAAGGGCATCAGGTGGATGTAGTTGACGTTGCTCTTTTGAAGATATGGCAGCTTTTCTTTGACGCCGTTGATGGTACCGCCGAAATTGTCGATGTAGAGCATCATGCCCAGAAGATCGTTGCGCCGATACCAGTTGGGATCTTTTTCTTTTTCGCGGTCAACCGCCTTCAGACTGTCGCTGCGGGCTTCGTAGAATTGCCGTAAGGTTTCCATCAGTTCAAAGAACATAGAGCCGTTGTTATAGAGCTCCATGTACAGCCAACGCAGCTCATCGTGATGTTTTTTCAGCCGCAGCTCAAATTCCCCAATCTCTTTATTTGCCATGGTTCGTCCTCCAATTCTCTGTGATTTCCAGATCGTATTTTTCCATGGATACTTGCACAGCTGCGTCAGAGCGCAGGGTGATGCCATCGGCTTTTTCGGGCGCGTACAGCACCATAGAGGCGGCCTGCTCGCCATCGCCCACAAACAGCTCCGCGCTGTAGCGGTCCAGCAGCAGCCGCAGCCTGATGGCCCCATTATGGAAGTCCGCCGGGAATTCCCGGATGTGGTTTACATCATGGGGGTGACCGCTGAAGGTGCGGTCAAGACGGATGGTGCCCTTTTGGGGGAACAGAATGATATCCGTATGGAAGCCGTCGCCCCGGTTGATTTCCAGCGTAAAGCGGGTGTAGGGGGTTTCCGTGGGAGCAATTTCCAGAATCAGATCCATGACCTTTCCCGTAATACCGGGCAGGGCGGTTTCCTCCTGAATGGTCACATTCCTGTATTCGACTTTATTTGCGCGGTAGCTTTCCAGCTCCCGGACAGGCCATTGCAGCAGTCGTCCATCCCGGAGGGTCAGCTCTCTGGGCACCGTCATCTGGCCCATGAAGCCCATGCCGGGAATCTTCTGCTTGGAGCCTTCCCATGCCTGCATCCAACCGATCATAATCCGGCGACCGTCCAGCGCCTCCAGTGTTTGAGGGGCATAGAAGTCGAGCCCGTTTTCCATGGCGTGAGACACTTCGGCATGGAAATGCTTTTCCGCATCGGTATGACCGATGTGATACATTTTGCAGTTGCCGTTGTGGTACTCGAGGGTCGTTGCCCGCATTTCCATAACGCTGTGGATGAGTATATCCTTGCTGTCCAGGTGGAAGAAATCCGGGCATTCCCACATACTTCCGAAACGGTAGCCGCAGGAATAGAGGATGGAAGAAAACTGCCAGTGCAGACCGTCAGGGCTTTCATACAGCAGTACGTCGCCGCTGCCATCCTTGCCCCGGTTGACAGTCACAGCATAGTAAACGCCGTTTTCCTGCCAGATTTTGGGATCACGGAAGTCCCGGGCACTGGAGCCTTCGGGGATATCAGCGGCGGTGATGACGGGGTTTCCTTCATATTTTTCATAGTTGACGCCGTCACCGATGGCCACACACTGAGTCTGAAATTCTCCCTCTGGCCGAATCTCAACGCCGGTGTACAGGAGCAGGTGCCGCCCGTCGGGCAGGGTTGCCGCGCCGCCGGAGAAGCAGCCGCTACTGTCGTATTGCGCATCCGGGGCCAGGGCGGCGGGCAGAAACTCCCAGCGGATGAAATCCTTCGTTTTGGCGTGACCCCAGTGCATGGGGCCCCACTGGGTATCGTAGGGATAATATTGGAAAAACAGGTGGTATTCGTCTTTGTAGGGGGCGAAACCGTTGGGGTCGTTGATCCAGCCCACGCCGCCGGTGAGATGGAAGGCGGGCAGCTGGTTTGCAATCTCCGGACGGTGAAGGGCTTCGTAGTCTCTGGCTTTTTGCAATTTCTCAGTCATATGGCATTCCTCCCGTTAAATCTGCTTGAAAAGAATCTGGACACTGGGGTAATCCCCGAAGAGAATGGGCAGGGTATAGCCGCCGTACATCAGCGCCGTGCCGGTGAAGGTGCGGCTGATTTCATGGGGGAGCTTTGCGCCGCTCTCGTGGAAATCCGCCCAGGCTACCCGATAACGGGCATCCGGGTTCAATCCCTTTAGCCGGATGTGGTTGGGCTTGGGATTGGCGGTGGGATTTACCAGAACAAAGCTTAGAAGGGCTTCCGACTTATCTTCGGAAACCAGCTCCCAGGCGGAGCCGTCATTCAAGCGGTAGTATTCGCCCTCCCGAATCAGGTCCTGCAATTCATGGAACCGGGCGATCTGACCCCGGACGGTTTCTTTTTCCTCTGCCGTCAGTCTGGCGGGGTCCAGCTCATAGCCGAAGGTGCCCGCCATGGCAACGGTGGCCCGGGTGCCGATGGGGGTGCGTCTGCCGGTCTGATGGTTGGGAGAGGCGGATACGTGGGAACCCATAGCGGGAACGGGATAGCCGAAGGAGGTGCCGTGCTGGATGGTCAGCCGGGCAACGGGATCGGTGTTGTCGCTGCACCAGATCTGGGGGCTGTAGGCCAGCGCCCCGGCATCGAACCGTCCGCCGCCGCCGGCGCAGCCTTCAAAGAGTACATCGGGGAATTCCTTCGTCAGCCGCTCCATCAGGTCGTAGTAGCCCAGCACGAAGCGGTGGCTTACCTCCCCTTGCCGGGAAGCAGGAAGGGCACGGCTGTAGACATCCGCCAGATTGCGGTTAAAATTTCACTTGATATAGTCGATGGGATTCTCCCGCAAAAGCCCGGACAGAATTTGATACAGCCAGTCCACCACGTCAGACCTGCTCATGTCCAGCACCAGCTGGCTGCGGCTCATGGTGGGCTTCCGTCCGGGCACCGTCAGCGCCCAGTCCGGGTGCGCCCGGTAAAGATCGGAATTTTCGCTTATCATCTCCGGCTCTACCCACAGGCCGACTTTCAGTCCCATATCATGAATCTTGCAAAGCAGCGGCGTCAGCCCATCGGGCAGCTTGCGCTTATTGGGGAACCAGTCGCCAAGGCTCCGGAAATCGTCATCCCGCTCACCGAACCAGCCGTCGTCAATAACGAACAGCTCCACGCCCAGCTCTTTGGCGCCTTTGGCAATGGATAGGAGTTTTTCTTCCGAAATGTCCATATACGCCGCTTCCCAGCTGTTCAGCAGCACCGGGCGGCGTTCCAGCGCATAGCGGCTGCGGCAGATGTGGTGCTGGATAAATCTGTGATAGGTCTGGGACAGCTTTGTAAGGCCCTTGTCCGTGAACGTCATCAGAACCTCCGGAGTTTCAAAGGTCTGTCCGGGGTTCAGCGTCCAGCGGAAGCCCTCGTCATGAATGCCCATGACCGCCCGGACGGAGCCGGACTGGTCAAGTTCAATGTCCGTCCTGTGGTTGCCGGAATACACCAGCATCATACCATAGCACTCCCCAAAATCCTCGGTGGCGGCCCTGTCGCAGAGGATCACGAAGGGATTGTGCTGGTGGCTGGATATCCCCCGGGCAGAGGAAATGGTCTGAATGCCGTTCATCAAGTCCCGCCGCTCCATGGTGCGCTCCATGGTGTGCCGCCCGTGGAAGTGGAGCAGCTGCCAGTCGCCAAAGGGCAAATCCAGGCAGGCAGATGCCGCTTTCCCAAGCTTTACCACAGTGTTTCCGGTGTTTTTTACCCGAACAGACCGGGTGATGACATTTTTCTCGGCAAAGACGCCGTACAGCAGCTCCACCTGAATCCCGGTGGCGGCATCCCCCAGCGTAATGGAAAGAGACTGGGCCTTCCCAGCCCGGTCAAAAGCGGCGGGCATTCCGGAAAGCTCATATTTCCGATTCAGAATCGCATGGTTTACATAACGCAGATCCGTACCGCTGATTCCTGCGTCGGTTTCCAGCGACAGCGAGCATACCCGGTAATCGCCGGTGTGCTGGGAGGTGTACTCCTGGGCCTTGGTATCCAGGGACCAGCCCCGGCCTTCCTGCAAATCATAGGGATTAGGCGAGAAGCCGCAATCCCGGTCAAGCTGAAGGTAGTCAAAGCAGCAATCGGTTTTGGGGCCGTAGTACAGGTGCAGCAGATGCCCCACCGGGCCAATCTGCATCTGGTACATGGTGTCCCGGGTGGTCAGCGTGAAGATTTTTTTGTCTGAATCATAGCAAATGCTCATGGGTGGTCCCTCCGAATGATACTGTATCGATGTAAGAGCGGATAAACAGGTAAAGGAGAATTTAGCGCACCAATGCCTTCCCCCGGGGGGAAGGCATCGGGACACGAAAACATAATTTATCAGGAAAGCGTATTCCTATGGTCTACGCAGTTTTTTCAAGGTTATCAAAGACTTTCTGCATTAGCAGAATCGCCACATAGCAGGGCAGAGACAGACCGAACAGGAACAGAATCGGCGCGCCGTAGCGTAGGAACTGAACCGACAGCAGCCAGAGCGCCACCGTGAACACCGCCATCCCCAAGGTTTTGGGAAAATAGCCCACAGCCAGCAGCAGAGCATTTTTCAGGGTGCCCCGGAGGGTGTTCTCATATCGGGCAAGCAGGGCGAAGGCGTACAGCCCCAGCGTCAGGGTGAGCAGCGCCATGGCGGCGATCACCGGACACAGAGCCGGGATAAAGGTCTGCGCCGCCAGATAATCCACATACAACAACAGGAAAATCAAAAGAAAAAGCAGTCCCACAGCGCTTCCTTTTTTGAAGTTCTCCCGGAATGCCCGGAAGAAGTCCTTGGCCGGCGCGGTTTCTTCGCTCCGGAGAATTTTCATGACCGTGGCGTTCAGCGCCGTCAGGGACGCGCCGATTGTCACCACCGGAAGACAGTAGGCAATGGTCAGAAGGTTCAAAACAATCAGATCCGCCACGACGCTTAAGGTGCGCATCACGGGATTTTCCATATCAAAAAACCATCTCATGGCTATCTTCCTTTCGTAATGGCGAACTGCCCCGTCCCCGGCGGGACGGGGCAACCCGTTGTGGAAAAATACGTTGGGTTTCGCGGTTTATCCCTTGACAGCGCCGGAGGTAACGCCCTCCACAATGTAGCGCTGGAGGAATACATAGAGAATGAGGATGGGCAGCATGGCCAGCAGCAGGGCTGCCATGACAAGGCCGATATCCGTGGAGTAGGTGCCGTAGAAGGCCTGGGTGGCGATGGGAATGGTGTACAGCTCCTTCTTGGTCAGCACCAGGCTGGGCAGGAGATAGTCATTCCAGTAGGCCATGGCGTTGATGATGGCCACGGTGGCGATGGTGGGCTTCAGCAGAGGGAAAACCACCTTCCACCAGGTCTGCCAGCGGGAGCAGCCATCGATGGTGGCGGCCTCCTCCAACTCCATGGGGATGTTGGTTTTAATGGCGCCGTGGAACATGAACACAGCCATGGACACCGAGAAGCCAACGTGCAGGAGGATCAGGGTCAGCCGGTGGTTGAGAACGCCCAGGGTACCGCCGTAGACGGATACCAGGGGAACCATCAGCACCTGGAAGGGAATGACCATGGAGGCGATCATCAGGGAGAACACGATGGAGCAGATCTTCCACTTGGGATTTCGCACCATGACAAAAGCCGTCATGGAAGAGAACAGGATCGTCAGCACCGTTGCGCTGGTGGTGATGATGGCGGAGTTCAGGAACACCCGGCCGAAGTTCATCTTCTTCATGGCCTCCGGGAAGTTTTTCAGGGTGAAGCCGTGAGCGCCGATGAGGGCCAGAGGATTGGAGGTGATATCCGCCTTGGTTTTGAATACATTGATGATTACCAGAACAAAGGGGAAGATGAAGCAGACGAACAGGACCAGCAGAATGATCCACATGACCACCTTGGAAATCAGCTTTTGCCGTGCGGCTCTTTCGTTATCCAGCATTATGCGTCCACCTCTCCTTTCTTACCAACCATAACCTGGGTCACGCCTACGATAGCGCAAACCAGGAAGAGAATCAAGGCTTCCGCCTGACCGACGCCGTAGTTCTTGTAGGTGAAGGCCTGATTGTAAACGTGCATGGCGGCCATCACCGAGGAGTTGAAGGGCTCGCCCTTGGTCAGGGACAGGTTCACATCGTACACCACGAAGCAGCGGGTGATGCTCAGGAACAGGCACTGGACGAAGGAGGAGCGCATCAGAGGGATTGTCACATTGCGCATGGTCTGCATGGGGCTGCAGCCGTCGATCATGGCGGCTTCCTGCACGTCCTTGGACACGCTCATGAAGCCCGCCACATAAATCAGCATCATGTAGCCCGCGTACTGCCACACCGACACCAGAATCAGGCAGAACATGGCGCCGTTGGGGGTGGACAGGAGGCTCGGCACATTGCCCCCGGCAATGGCGCTGCCCAGAGCCACAAAGGCCCGGTTGAACACAAACTTCCACACATAGCCCAGCACGATGCCGCCAATCAGGTTGGGGACAAAGAAGCCGGCCCGGAAGAAATTCTGTCCCTTGACGCCGCTGGTGACCAGATACGCCAGGGCGAAGGCCACGATGTTGATGAGGATCACCGCGAAGAAGGAGTAGACCGCGGTGCGGCCCATGGCCTGCCAGTAGGCCACATCCTTGAAGGCCGCGACGAAATTCTCGAAGCCAACGAAGGGCTTGACCTTGCTGATACCGTCCCAGCTGGTCATGGTCAGGTAAAGGCCGTAGACGAAGGGAACGATTACCGCGCCAAAGAACAGAAGCGTTCCGGGGCCTGCAAACATCAGGTATTGTTGGATTTTATAGGACGTTGATTTTTGCTTCATAATACATCGTTTCCATTCTGCCGCCCGGATTTTTTTCGGTTTCCCCCGGCGGCGGGAGGAAATTGGGTGTTGTTCGGAGCTGGGCGCCCGGGGGCGCCCCTGCTCCATATTGTAAGGAGGGAATCAATCAGATTTGGATGCCGATGATTGATCGACTGACGGGGTTTTTGCTTGGTTGACTGGGCGGGAGCGAACCGGGCAGAACCCTATGGTGTAACGATTTCATCCCGGCCCTAGGCTCGCCATTGTCCGCGGCAACTTGCCGCCGCTCAGTGGGCGCCGACTTCGGCGGTAGCCCAGTAAGCCGTCAGCTCCTGAGCGAAGCCGGCCCGGTCAATCTGACCTGCCAGATACTTCTGGAAGGAAGCACCGCAGATGGCGAAGTGGTCGTCGGGCAGGTAGTTGTAGTTGTCAACCAGCTTGCCTGCGTCGGTGTACTCCTTGACGGAGGCACCCAGGGGGTTGCTCACGGGCAGAGTAATGTTGGAATATGCGGGAACCAGAGCGCAGTCATTGACCACCAGAGACTGACCGGCCTCATCGTAGACCAGCCAGTTCAGGAAATCCTTGGCGGCCTGACGCTGGGCATCAGAGGTATTGTCGGAGGAGTCGATGAAGAAGTACTTGGAGCCGCCGCCCACCAGCTTCTCATTGGTGCCGTCGCCGGAGTTGTTGGGTACGGGCATCATGCCCATGTTCTCGCTGTACTCAAAGGCGTTGATCATGGACCAGTCCCAGTTGCCGCCGTACATCATTGCAATCTCGCCCTCAGCCAGCTTCTGCTCGGAGACCTCACGCTCGGCGGAGATGGCGGCATCCTTGGCGTAGTTGTAATCCATCAGGACATCGAAGGTATCCATCATTTCGTTGAACTTGGCATCGGAAGCCAGATCGATGGAGCCGTCCTTGATGCCGGCGATGAAGGCATCGGGATCGTCATGCTGCTCGTAGACTTCTGCCAGGAAGTGAGCGCCCAGAGACCAATCCTCCTTCATGATGCCGGTGGGAGCTTCCATACCGCCTGCCACCAGTTCCTCCATCAGATTGCGAAGATCCTCGGTGGTCTTGATGGCGGTGGGGTCAAAGGCCTTGCCGGTAGTCTTCTCGATGGCGTCGGCGTTGTAGATGATGCCCCGGGCCTCCACGCACATGGGGAAGCCGTAGACCTTTCCGTCAATGGAGATGGCCTGCGTGGTATCCTTGACCCAGGGCTGATCGCTCAGGTCAACGGCGTGCTCGGCAGCCAGGGAGTAGATGTCTTTGGGGTCAACCATGGACAGGGTGTAGGGATCGTTGGAGGCGTAGCGGGTGGACAGGTGAGCGGACACGGTGTCGTTGGTGTAGTAGACCTCGATGTTGACGCCCTTTTCGGCGCCGTACTTGGCGGCGGCTTCTTCCAGCTGGCTCTGAATCTCCATCTTGGAGTTGAAGATGGTGATGGAGACGGCGCCATCCTTGGCGGAGCTGCCGCTGCTGCCGCCGCAGGCGGCCAGGGTCAGGACCATTGCCAGGATCAGAACGAGTGCGAATAATCTTCTTTTCATGTCATTTTCCCTTTCTTGTGTGATTTGTACAGTTTCGAATAACGTTTCATGTTCAAGCTGCCAATCAAAAGAATTATCACATGATTTATATTGATATTCCATGTTTTTGACGTCGTGAAACGTTACATCTGTTTTATATATAACACGGAGTTTTCCTGATGTCAACACTCTTTTGCGCGAAAAAAGCAACTTTGGTGATAGCGCATAATTCCGAGTCTGCATTTACAGCAACTTGACGAAAACACCGCCTTTCCGCAATTTCGCGGCCAAGGGGACTTTTCATTTTCTGTTTTTGTGTTATAATAAATTCAAAAATAACGTTTCATAGGAAGCGAGGTTATACCATGCAATCAGGCAACGCGCCCACTATGAAGGATGTGGCCAGAGAAGCCGGCGTCTCTCTGGGCACCGTGTCCAAGGTCATCAACGACATCCCCGTGGGAGAACCCTACCGCAAAAAGGTGGAGGCCGCCGCCAAAAAGCTGGGCTATCAGGTCAACAATTACGCCCGGGGACTGAAAACCAATAAAACCTACTGCATTGCGCTGGTCATGCCCTCCCTGCGGCATCCCTTCTTCGCCATGCTGACGGACGAGCTGACCAGCTGCCTCATGCGTTACGGCTACCGCAGTCTGCTGATGATCACCAACTACGATTCCACGGCGGAAAAGCACTGCTTTATGCTGGCTCAGCAGAATAAGATCGACGGAATCATTGCCCTGTCCTACAGCCCCGATCTGGAGGTGGACGATTCCGTTCCCGTGGTCACCATTGACCGGCATTTTTCCGCGGGCATACCATGCGTGTCCTCGGACAACTACCGGGGCGGCGAGCTGGCGGCTCAGAAGCTCATGGAGCTGGGCTGCAAAAACCTCCTCCTTTTCCGCATTGGCCCCGATATTTACGGTGAGGTGGAAAAACGCGGCCCCGGCTTTGAGAGCGCCTGCCGGATGGCAAAGGTGCCATACCAGAGCCTGTTTCTCAGCGACGATGACACCGAAGCCCCCTTCTTCCAATTTCTGGAGGAGCACATTCAGGACGGCAAGCTGGAATTTGACGGAATTTTCTGTAATTCCGACGGACTCGCCGTCCGGGTCTGCGAATTTCTGCGGAAGCAGGGCATTCGAATTCCCGAGGACGTTCAGATTATCGGCTATGACGGCATCATTGACTTTGCCACCCGCCGCTACATCTGCTCCACCATTGTCCAGCCGGTGGCCGAAATGGCGGAGACCGCCGTGCGGTTCTTGCTAAACGGGGACAACGCCCCGGCCAATATTTCCCTGCCGGTACGGTTCGCCTCCGGCGGAACCACAAGAGAATAATGTGCGGCGCAGACTGAATGGCTTCAGTCTGCGCCGGTTTCGATTCTGCCTGAATTCACATTGTTCACGGTTCCGCCCGGAACCATAGCCTTGAAGCGTACATCCCCGATAAAAAGGGGAACATCCCCCCTCGCGCAATACGCCACGGAACAGCTTCCGCGAGAGACTGTCCTTTCATTTTTTCATCAGCCTCCGAATCCCCGCCGCGTCCAGCTGGTTCACCGTCGCCAGCTTCCCGCCGTAGAAAACCGCCCAGTTGTTAAATGGACAGGGCAGGCTCTTGGCCTTTTCCAGGGAGTCCACCAGGATAAAGTCCGCCGGAATGCCGTTCTTTTCGCAGAAATCCCGGAGCTTCGCGATTCTGTCCGGAATAAAGGGGCATTGATAATCATAAAAGATCGTCAGATTTGGGCTGTCGATGGCCTCCCTCTTTGCCCGGGCCGTAAAGCGGGGGACACTTCCGTCAAAGGACAGTGCCAGCAGCTCATAGCCGCCGGGGGTGGTATCCACCGTTTCAAAGCCGTATTTTTTCGCGAAGCTCTGATCGGACAGCCAGGCCTTCTGCTTGTCCGCTCCCAGCATACAGATGCCGGACTTTCCCCTCGCTTTCGCCTCGGCGATGCAGCTTTCCATCAGCGCCCGGCCAACGCCCCGGCCCTTCGGCTCTCCCGTGACCCACAGGCAGTAGAGATACAGGTAGTTCTCTCCCTCCACAGGCACCCAAGCTCCTTCCAGCGGGGCATATTCAATGAAGGCACACCCATTTCCGCGCAGCTTTCGGAAAACGTGTCCCTCCGCCAGTCGGGCTTCCAGCCATTGCCGCTTCGCCTCCACCCCCGGGTGGGGCTTTTTTCGGATGATGCAGCACAGGTGCTCCGTATCCAGATTCGCCGGGGTCAGATCAACGAATTCCACGTTTTCTCCCTCTTTCTTTCTCACAGGGTCGGGGCCGTTTGGAGCCCGCATGGTGTGCCCGGCAGGCCTCGCAGTCCCCATGCCGGGGGCATTTCACCCGCTTGCAGGGGCAGATTTTCTGCTCATCGGATTGTTTTTCTTCCGTCATAGCTTATTCTCCCGAAAATCTCTGCGGTACTGAGAGGGCGTGACGCCCTCGTTTTTCTTGAACACCTTGGTAAACACCCGGTAGTCGCCGTAGCCGCACTGTTCCGCCACCTCCGCCACCGGCAGGTCGGTGGTCAGCAGCAGCTTTTTCGCCCGCTCCATGCGGATGCCGGTGAGGTAGGCAAGAAAACCCACGCCGATTTCGCTCTTGAACAACTGGCTGATATACTGGGGATTCAGGTGGAATTCCTCCGCCAGCACGCTGAGACTCACGTCGTCGCCCATGTGCTCCTGCAAATACCGGGTGATGGAGGTGATGGTCCGCTCCTCCTGGGCTTCCGGCTCCGGGGTCTCCGACACCCGCTGCTCATAGAGGGAGATTTTCAGGGTGTCGATGCAGCTGCCGAATTCCTCATAATTCACAGGCTTGAGAATATAGTCCGTGATTTGCAGCCGCAGGGCCTGCTGGCAGTAGGAGAAATCGTCGTAGCCCGACACAATGACAAAAGCGATATTCGGATGCTTTACCCGGGTGAGCTGAATCACCTTCAGGCCGTTCATAATGGGGATGTTGATATCCATAATGACGATGTCGGGTTTCAGGGCGTCAATCTTACCCAGGGCCTCCATGCCGTCGGCGGCCTCGCCCACCACCTGACAGTCGTGAGTTTCCCAGTCGAAGAGCTGCTTGAAGCCCTCCCGGATCATGATTTCATCATCAACCAGCAAAACCTTTAGTTTTTTCATTGCGCTTCCTCCTCTTGAACAGGCAGCAGCAGGTGGGCCGTCAGTCCGCCTGTTTCATTTTCCGTATAGCTCAGGCCGCACTCCCGGCCGCACAGGAGCTTGATCCGCTTCTGCACATTGAGAACACCGATGCTGTTGCCCTCCAGCTTGGCGGGGGTCCTTGCATAGTTGCGGAGCATGGCTTCCACCCGGTCCTTTTCTCCCGGGGCAAAACCGGTGCCGGTGTCGCGGACCTGAATCTCAAACTGCGAGGTGTTCACTTTCAGAGCGGAAATCCGAACCATTCCCTGATAGCCCTTGTTTTTCAGACCGTGAAGCAGGCTGTTTTCCACAATCGGCTGCAAAATAAAGTTGGGCACCAGGGTTTCCGACAGGTCGGGATCGATATCGTATTCCACCTCCAGCTGGGGATACCGGCTGCACATCAGCTCCATGTAGGCTTCCAGCAGCTCCAGCTCCTCGTCCAGGGACACCATCTGCTTATTGACCTTCACGCTGAGCCGGAAGAAGTCCACCAGCCGCATGAGCAGGTCCGCAACCTCCTTGTCCCCGCTGAGCTGGGCGCGGATACGGATGGAATCCAGCGTATTATAGAGGAAGTGGGGATTGATCTGGCTTTTCAGGTACAGCATGGACATTTTCTGCTCCACCAGCTCGCCGCGCAGAATGGCGGGGTTTTCCAGCGTCAGGTAGAAGGCCATGGTCATCAGGGTCAGTCCCATGCCGCTGATGAGCCAGGTGTGATGGATGGCCTGCAAAACCGTCACCCCCAGCTGAATGGTCAGTGCCAGGGCAATGACCCCCCGTTTCTTGGGGTCCAGGTCCCTCCAGTTCCCCAGCAGCAGGCCCACGCACAGAATGAGATAGTACAGCACACTCAGATAGCACGCCACAACGTGAATGCCATCGGAATAGTTGCCCTCCGGGGTCTGGGCATAGTGGATGGGCAGCAGCAGGTCACCCAGCAGGGCCAGAAACAGAAAGACTTTTGCCGCCCGATCCAGCCGCCGGGGTCTGCCCGTCTCCTCCTCCACCAGAATGGAAATATACTGGTAGAACAGGAACACCGCCAGCACCATGGAGCCAATAAAGGCCCGGTGGAGCTGGGCATTGAGAAGAGGCGGCACAGTATCCAGATGATTCACCGTGTAGACCGTGGCGGCGTCAAACAGCAGGTGAATCTGCAAAACGATGAGCAGCAGAGAAAAGGTCTGGTGCAGAGCGGTATGTCTGCGCTCAGCGGAAAAATACATATATCCCACCAGCACCAGAATCAGAAACAGGGCGATTTCCATTCGCAGCATGGGCAATTTCCTCCTTGCGGCGAGTCGCCGCTGACAATGCGTTACGAACTTTGGGCGGTTAACGAACAACCTTTGGGCCCCTCGACCAGAACGGCTCAGTAAAGTGGTAAATTGTTCCTTAGCAGGTGGAAGGCATTGCGCGTCAAAACACAATTTGTATGACAATATTGTACCGAAAAAACAGAGCTGTGAATAGGGGGTAATATAGCCAAAATGTGTCTTTTTTTCAGGTGGAAAACAACTGCGTTTTTGCCACTCGACATTTATATCGGATGGCGATATACTTGGACTACGATATATCGAGTCCCGATATAAAGGAGGCAGCATTTTGAACGACAATCCCGTTTTAACCGAATCTACCTACTATATACTACTGTCACTCTACACCCCCCAGCATGGCTACGGCATCATGCAGCGGGCGGAGGCCCTGTCCGGCGGGCGGGTGCGGCTGGCGGCGGGTACCCTCTACGGCGCGCTGACTTCCCTGTGCGACAAGGGGTGGATAGAGCCGCTGCCCGTGGTGGACAGCCGCAAAAAGGAATACAAGCTCACCGCCAAAGGTCTGGCGGTGCTGAAAAACGAATTAAACCGTCTGCGCCAGCTGGTTGCCAACGGCGAGACGGTTCTCAAGGAGGAAGCCATATGAAAGAGGAAAAAGTGATTCACAGATGCTTCTGGGTCTGGAATTTCGAGAAAGAGGAGCGGTGGCTGAACACCATGGCCCAGTCCGGCTGGGTTCTGACGAAGGTGGGCTTCTGCACCTACCACTTCGCCCCCTGCCAGCCGAGCGAATACACCATCCGTCTGGAAATGCACGCGCCGGACAGAGACTATTTGCAGTTCATGGAGGACATCGGCGCGGAATATGTGGGCCGGATGGTGCAGTGGGTGTATTTCCGGCGGAAAGCGGAGCTGGTACAGTTTGACCTGTTCTCCGACATCGATTCCAAAATCGCCCATCTGAAAAAGATCGGCAATACGCTCTCTGTCATCGGCGGGGCCAATCTGCTGATTGGACTGGTAAACAGCTTCAACCCCACCCATATCGGCTGGCTGAACCTGCTGTGCGCCACGCTGCTCATGTACGCTCTGGGCCGCATCCACGGCAAAATGGAATCCCTCCGAAATGACCGTCTGCTGCTGGAATCCTGATACCCTGTAGGGGCGGGTCACCGACCCGCCCTTCGGCGTCAGCCGCTTGCGCGGACGGGCGGGTCAATGACCCGCCCCTACAGGAACGATGGGCACCCTTTTGGGGTGCCCCGTTTGTACGTTAGCAGCAGCCGCAGTTATTGTTGTTGTCGCAGCCGCAGCCGCCCCAGTTCCAGTTGTTTCCGCAGTTGCAGAACAGCAGGATCAGGATGATGATCCACCACCAGTTGTTGTTCAGGCAGCCGCAGATACCGTTATTGTTACACATAGAAATACCTCCGAAGCAGGTTTTTTGAGCTTCACCGCTCATTCCATGTTATTCTGCATCGGCATTTTTGTGCGGAAGCTGGGGAGAAACTGTGCTTGACGAAAGGCGCTGGACGTGGTATCATGATGGGCAAGAGGGGCGACCTGCTGGTAACAGGTGTGCGGCTATCCCTCTTGCGATTTTGAGTCGAAGAAATACCGGTTCCTGCTATCTCAGGGGCCGGTTATTTCTTTAGTGCCTGTATAACGCCAAAAACAACCACGGCTAACAAGTTAAGTAATCCAAGGATTTCCAACGTTGTCATGCTGTCACCCCCTCGCCTTCGTGGTTTGGAGGATTCGCCGTGCCCCTCTCGCTTAGAATACTTATACCATATTTTTCCCTGTTTTCCAACCGCTTTTTACATGAAATTCCCGGCAGGAACCGCCCGCCGGGATTCATTTGTTTTACAGCGCCCGCAGGGCGTCAACCAAGGCGGTTTTTCCGGCGGTCTTCTCGTCCTTCTGCTTGATGACCCGGGCGGGGCAGCCGGCAACCACGGTGTTGGGAGCCACATCGCCCACCACGATGGCCCCGGCGGCCACCACCGCGTCATGACCGATGCGGCAGCCTTCAATAACCACGGCGTTGGCGCCGATGAGCACGTTGTCCTCCACGATGACGGGGGTAGCGGAGGCAGGCTCTACCACGCCGGCCAGCACCGCGCCGGCGCCCACATGGCAGTTCTTGCCCACGGTAGCCCGGCCGCCCAGCACCGCGCCCATATCGATCATGGTGCCCTCGCCGATGACAGCGCCAATGTTGATCACCGCACCCATCATGATGACGGCGTTTTTCCCGATCTCCACCTGCTCCCGGATGATAGCGCCGGGCTCGATACGGGCGGGGATGTCCTTCATGTCCAGCATGGGAATGGCGGAGTTGCGGCAGCCGTTCTCAATTTCCAGATGGTCAAATTCATTGGCTTCCAGCACGGGCTTAACGTCCTTCCAGTCTCCAAAGACAATTTTGCAGCCCTGGCCCGCGGGGAACTCCCGGCAGTTCGGGAAGGCCACGGGGGCCTTCTCCCAGACGTAGACCTTCACCGGGGTCTTCTTCTCGGAGGTGCGGATGTATTCAATGATTTCCTGTGCGTTCATGTCATTTCTCCTTGTTATATTACTTTCTGCCTCTTCCGACCTTGCTTACGCTCGGCCACCTCCCCCAAAGAGGAAGGCTAAATCTGGAGGTATTCTATCATTATATTGAAAAAATGACAAGGAGAAAAATTGACAGACTTATCAAATTATCGTATAATCTTACCCAAAAAAGGAGGAATGGACGTGAAGATACGCGACGACCGACGGGCGCTGCACCGGATTCCGGAGCTGGACCGGGATTTGCCGGAGACCTTTGCATACCTGAAAGGTGCTTTATCGGGCCTGAACTGCCGGGTGTTTGAACCCGCAAGCGGCAGTCTGTGCGCCTGGTTTGACTTTGGGCAGGCGGATTCCGTCGCCTTTCGGGCGGATGCGGACGCACTGCCCATTCTGGAAAAAACCGGGGCGGACTACGCTTCCCGGCACGAAGGGTGTATGCACGCCTGTGGCCACGACGGGCACATGGCAATCCTTCTGGAGCTGGCCCGCCGTCTGAGTAAAAAAAGGAACCTCCCGCGCAACGTGCTGCTGGTGTTCCAGAGCGCCGAGGAGACCACTGGCGGGGCTAAGGACATCTGTGACAGCGACGTGTTTTCACAATACAACGTCAAGGCGATTTTCGGCCTGCACCTGTGGCCCGGGCTGGAGGCCGGGGTGATTGCCAGCCGCCGTCAGGAGCTGATGGCCCGTTCCAGCGAGGTCAACGTGGACATCTACGGAAAAACCGCCCACATCGCCAAGGCCGCTGAGGGCGTGGACGCTCTGATGGCGGGAACGGATTTCTACCGGAAAGCCATGGAAATGGAGAAACAACTGCCGGATTCTGTGTTCCGGCTGCTGAAATTCGGCAAATTTCAAAGCGGCACCGTTCGCAATGCCCTGTCCGCCCACACCCATATGGAAGGCTCCCTCCGGGCCTTTCAGGACGAGGTATTTGACGGTCTGGCAGCGGGGCTGGCAGACATCGGCAGGGCTGTGGAAACGCAATACGGCTGCACCGTAACGCTTCACCTCAGCGACGGCTACCCCGCTGTCATGAACCCACCCGAACTGTATGACCGGGTTCGAGATGCTCTCCCCTTCCGGGAACTGGAAAGCCCCAGCATGACTGCCGAGGACTTCTCCTGGTATCAGAAAACCCTTCCGGGCCTGTTCTTCTTCCTGGGACTGGGCGACGTGCCGGCCCTGCACACCGACACCTTCGATTTTGACGAAGGGATTCTACTGAAAGGCGCCGATTTCTTTGAGAAACTGGCCGAAATCCACCTATGATTCCATTAAATCAGAACTTATCCCCCCTGAAGCGCAGCGCCATCCGGGTGTATACCAATCTGGCGAAGGAAGTTCCCGGATGCGTTATGTTAACCATCGGAGAACCGGATTTCGATACCCCGGAGCCCATCAAGGCCGCGGCCTGTGCCGCCCTCGCCGCCGGTCAGACCCACTACGCCCCAAATCAGGGCACCGCTGCCCTGCGCAAAGCTGTGGCGGACTACGAAACCGACCGGGGTCATGCCGTTACGCCGGAGCAGGTGCTCATCACCGTAGGTGCCACCCACGCCCTGTTCACCACCTTGCTGGGCATCCTGAACCCCGGCGAGGAGGTCATCGTCTCCAGCCCGGGCTTTGGCCTGTATGAGACCATCGCCACCATCGCCGGGGCCAAAACCGTACCGCTGGACGTGACGAAAACCGGATTCCAGATCACTTTTGAAGCACTGAAAGCCGCCATTACCCCGAAAACCAAGGCCATTATCCTGAATTCTCCCTGCAATCCCACCGGCGTTGTCCTGAACGCGGAGAGCATGGCGAACGTCAAGGCGGCGGTTCTGGGAAAGCCTATTTTTGTCATCAGCGACAATGTGTACAGCCAGCTGTCCGACGGTCATTGCCCGGACTTGAGCCTTGATCCGGACCTACAGGACCAGCTGATTCTCTGCCAGAGTTTCAGTAAGCCCTACGCCATGACCGGCTGGCGGGTCGGCTACCTGACCTGTCCGGACTATGTGATGGACAGGCTGCTGCTGCTCAGCGCGGGGGAAATCGCCGCCGTGCCCACCTTCGTACAGGCCGCCGCCGTAGAGGCTCTGAAAACCGACCCCAGCCCCATGCGGAAGGTCTACGAAAACCGGCGCAGGTTTATAACCTCCCGTCTGCGGAACATGGGGCTGTCCTTCCCGGAGCCGGAGGGAGCCTTCTACGTTTTCGCGGATATCCGGCAGTTCGGCATGGACAGCGCCACGTTCTGCACCCGGATGATTCGGGAGGCCGCCGTGGCCGCCGTACCGGGCAGCTGCTTCGGCAGCGAGGGCTATATCCGCCTGTCCTACTGCTGCTCCGATGAAGATTTACAGAAGGGTATGGACAGGATGGAAGGGTTCATCCAGACATTGACAAACTGAGTATAGATAAAACAGAATAAGGCTGCGTAGGGCTTATGTCATGACCCCGCCCTACAAAAAGCCAGAGTGCGTCGCGCACTCTGGCTTTTTTCTATTGGACGGATTATTTCTGCCGCTCCTTGAGCTTAGCGAAAATCGCCTGCAGCAGGATGAAGAAGCACAGCAGCACCGCGGTGATGATGTTCGCCCAGGATGCCACCAGCTTGCCGTTGAATTTGACCAGAGAAGAAATGGTGCCGTTGATCAGAACGCCAAACAGGGTTCCCACCACGTTGCCCACGCCGCCGGTCAGCAGGGTGCCGCCGATAACCGCCGAGGAAATGGCGTCCATTTCCAGGCCTGTCGCCTGGGTCGGCGTGCCGCACATGGTGTTCAGACAGAAGCACAGGCCGCCCAGGGTGGCGTAGAAGCTGCACAGCACATGGGACAGCATTCTGGTCTTCTTCACATTCAGGCCCATCAGGGCTGCGGACTGCTGGTTGCCGCCCACCGCGTAGAGGCTGCGGCCGAACTTAGTGTAGCGCAGCATCAGGAAGGTGACCAGGGCCACGATCAGAGCGATGACCACGGTGATACGGACATAGGGAGTGACCAGCACACCCTTCTTGTTCAGATACGCGCCGATGCCGAAGGGAATCTCGCACTTGATCTGGGACAGCTGGCCAAACCAGGACTCAAAGGGCACACTGACCTGCTGGGTGGAAATCACTGCCGTCATACCACGGGCGAAGAACAGGCCCGCCATGGTGACAATGAAGGGCTGAATCTCCAGGTAGGCAATGCAGAAGCCCTGAACCGCGCCGAACACCACACCGATGAGCAGAATCAGCGCGATCAGCGCGCCGGAGGACATTCCCCACTCCGCCAGGCCCACGGACATGAACATACAGGTCATAGCCACCACGGAGCCCACGGAAATGTCGATACCGCCGGTGAGCATCACGCAGGTGACGCCGCATGCCACGATGATCAGGCCGGCGTTGTTGATCATGACGTTCAGGAAATTCTGGAGTCTGCCGAATTCCTTGTCCGCGTACATCAGGCAGCCCGCGCCGTAGAGGAGGATGAACAGCGCGATGGTAATCATCAGCATCACGGTATTGCTGCCGATTCTGGACTTTTTTCTGTCAGCTAGGGTGTTTTTCATATCAGACAGCCTCCTTTGCGGCAGCCTTCGCGGCGGAACGGCGCTTGAAATAGGCCTTCACGGGGGGAGCCTGAATCACGACGATCAGAATGATGATGACCGCCTTGAACACAGGCGCCTGGGCGGTGGAAACGCCCCGGGCCAGCAGGGTGGTGGTGATGGCCTGAATGGTGTAGGCGCCGATGATGGAGCCGGCCAGATTGAACTTGCCGCCGCCCAGGCTGTTGCCGCCCAGAGCCACCGCCAGAATGGCGTCCATTTCCATGGTCAGACCGATGTTATTGGTATCCGCGGAGTAGATACGGGAGGTGTTGACGATACCGGCAATACCGGCGAACAGGCCGCAGATGGTGTAGCACATCAGAATAATCTGGGCGGAGTTGAAGCCCGCAATCCGGGAGGAGCGCTTGTTGATACCGACAGACTGGATGTAGGTTCCCAGCGCGGTGAACTTCAGCACCAGCGCCAGCACGGCGATGCACACCGCCGCAATGAGGATGGGGGTGGGGATGGGGCCCAGGAAGGAGCCGAAGACCTTGAACTCATCCATACGGACATAGACGATCATGTTGTTGCAGATCAGCAACGCCAGTGCCCGGGCCGCAGACCAGAGGATCAGGGTGGCGACCATGGGCTGTATCTTCATATAGGCCACCAGGAAACCGTTGAAAACACCGGCCAGAATTGCCGCGCCGACGCCGCACGCAATGCCCATCCAGATGGGGTGGGCCAGCTCGGCGGCGGTGGAGACGCTGGTGACGCCGAAGCCGGCGATAATCACGCAGCACACGCCGCCCGCCAGACTCATGACGGAGCCCACGGAAATATCGGTACCGGCAGAGCAGGAGACGACCAGAGTCATACCCAGGGCCAGAATGGCGACCTCACTGCCCCGGTTCAGAATGTCCACGATACGGCCGTACAGCACGCCGCCCTTCATGGAAACGGAGAAGAAGTCGAAGGCATTGTTGCCGTCGGCGATGTCGAACAGAACGTTTACCAGCATCACCAGAATCATGCTGAAAATGGGCAAAAACAGCTGTTTTTTCGTCAAAGCTTTCAAATTATTCATTGCTTTCACCTCCGGCAATGGCGCTGAGAACGCTCTCCTGAGTCATGTTGCCGGAAATCTCTCCGACCTTGGCTCCGTCTCTCAGCACGGCCATTTTGTTGCACACACGGAGCATCTCTTCAATTTCGGAAGAAATGAAAATCAGGCTCTTGCCTTCCTCGGCCAGCTGAACCACCAGCTTCTGAATTTCCGTCTTGGTGCCCACGTCGATGCCCCGGGTAGGCTCGTCCAGAATCAGGAAGTCCGGGTCTGTAGCCAGCCATCTGGCCAGAATGACCTTCTGCTGGTTGCCGCCGGACAGCTGCTTGATGAGCGTCTCCCGGCTGGCGGTCTTGATCTGCAAAAGCTCGATATACTTGTCCGCGATTTCGATCTGCTTCTGCATGGGAATCTTGTGCAGGGGGCCAAGCTTTGCCTGCATGGCGAGAATGATGTTCTCCCGGACGGACAGGTCACCCACGATGCCCTCAGCCTTCCGGTCATCCGGCAGGTAGCCCATACCCAGCTGCATGGCGTCGATGGGATTCTTGATTTTCCGCTCCTTGCCATCCACCTTCAGGGTGCCGGTCTGGCTTCTGTCCGCGCCGTAGATGGTCCGGGCCAGCTCGCTTCTGCCGCTACCCAGCAGGCCGGTGAGGCCCACCACCTCACCCTTGTGGATTTCCAGATCGTAAGGCTTGATCTTACCGGCATGGCTCAAACCCTTGGCCTCGATTTCCAGCGCCTCCTTGGAGAAATCCTTATTCTCTCCCTTCCGGATGGCGGCCAGATCGTCAAAGTCCTTGCCCATCATGGCTGCCACCAGCTTCACCCGGGGCAGCTCCTCGATGCTGTATTCCCCCACCAGCTGGCCGTTGCGCAGCACGGTGATGCCGTCACAGACCGCGTAGACCTGTTCCAAAAAGTGGGTAACAAAAATTATGCCAACGCCCTGATTCCGCAGCCGACGCATCATGCCGAAGAGCTTCTCCACCTCGTTGTCATCCAGAGAAGACGTCGGCTCGTCCAGAATCAGGACCTTACATTCCATATCAACCGCCCGGGCAATGGCGATCATCTGCTGCATTGCCAGCGAGTACTCTTCCAGGTTTCTGGTCACGTCAATGTCCAGCTCCATGTCCTTCATGAGCTGGGCAGCCTTGGCGATCATGGCCTTGCGCTTAATGGTTCCAAATTTTGTCAGCGGCTCCCGGCCGATAAACAGATTCTCTGCCACAGACAGGTTGGGGCAGAGGTTGATTTCCTGATACACGGTGGAAATGCCTTTTTTCTGGGCGTCCAGCGTGTCCTTATTGACCACAGGGCCGTCGATTCCGTCAATGTAAATCTCACCGGCCTCGAATTTGTTGACGCCGGTCAGGCATTTGATCAGCGTGGATTTACCGGCGCCGTTCTCGCCCATCAAGGCCCTGATCTCTCCCTTTTTCAGGGTGAAATCCACACCGTCCAGTGCCTTGACGCCGGGAAATGTCATGCAGATACCTTTCATTTCCAGTACTGCGTCTTTTTTCATGTTTCTCCTCCCTCCGATATGGGGCAGCGGTAGGCTATACGGGAAAGAGGGAGAAACTCGTTGAGTTTCTCCCTCCCCTGCAAACTCAATCAAACGTATCTACAGCAGTCAGAACCTAATATTAGTAGGCACGGCCGTCCAGAATTTCCTGAGTCATGGTGGTGGCGTAAGCGCTCTCGATGCCGGGCGCTACGAATGCCTGGTCCTCAACCAGCGTGTAGGTGGCGAACTGCTCGCCAGCTTCCATCTGCTTGATGATGGTGTCAACGTAGGCAGCCTGGATGGGGTTGCACTCCACGTTGCAGTTGATTTTGCCTTCCAGGGTGTACTTCAGGCCGTCGTGGGTTGCGTCGTAGGAGATGATAATCACATCGCCGTCCACGCCGTAGGTGATGCCGGCAGCATCCATGGCATCCATGGCGCCGTAGGCTTCGTTATCGTTCTGGCAGACAACCACGTTGAACTTGCCGTTGTAGGACTTGATGAAGGACTCCATGACTTCCTGACCGCCGGTCTGGGTGAAGTCGCCGGACTGGGAGTCCAGAATGGTCCACTCGGGATGCTCAGCGGCAACGGCGTTGAAGCCGTTGGTACGGCCGATAGCAGCGGAGGAACCGACGGAGCCTTCGATGACCAGAATGTTGGCCTCGGCGCCGTTCAGGTACTCAGCCAGCCAATCGCCGGCCAGCTTGCCCTCGACCTCGCAGTCGGTGCCCAGGAAGGCATCGTACATGGAGGGATCGGCGTCCACCTGACGGTCAGCAACGATGACGGGGATACCGGCGTCCTTGGCTTCCTGCAGGACGGATTCCCAACCGGCGCTCTGGATGGGAGCCAGGATGATGTAGTCAACACCCTGCTGGATGGAGGTACGGACAGCCTCGATCTGGACGGCGTTGTCGTTGTCGCAGTCAACGAAAACCAGGTCGTAGCCGTTCTCAGCGGAGAACACTTCCTGATAGTTCTTGGTGTTGGCGGTACGCCAGTCGGACTCGTGGCCCACCTGAGCGAAGCCGACGACGATCTTGCTGTCTTCCGCGGGAGCGGCAGCCTCGGTAGCGGCGGGAGCGGCGGCCTCGGTGGCAGCGGGAGCAGCGGGAGCCTGGGTGGCAGCGGGAGCGGAAGAACCGCCGCAGGCAGCCAGGGCCAGAACCATGGTCAGAGCCAACAGGACGCTAAGAATCTTTTTCATGATTGTTTCCTCGACTTTCTTGAATTAGTTTGAGGTGTTCGATTGACCTCTGTCTGCATTAAACCACATCTTTCCCGCCGCGTCAAGGGTTTCTAGTGCATATTGCTCAATTTTGTATCCTTAAATAATACAAATATTCGTGCACGATACCTATATTAAATATAAATTTTTCACAATTTGACAAGACAGTTGATTTTTTTACGATATTGGAATGGGTTTTGTTTGTTTTTTTAAGAAGAAACCGGGGCCTGTTCCCGGCCCCGGTCTTCGGCAAGTTGCACACATTGGCTGATACGCGGTTTCACGCGTCCGAAAAAGTTGAATAATTTACGCCGCGGGTTCAGTATTCCCGGCTGTCGATCATCTGCTGGGTGATGGTTTTCGACGTAAACTGTTTCTCCTCAATATAGTGCTGCTTCTGCGGAATCTGTCCGGCCTCCATGGTTTGGATGATTTCCTCCACCAGCGGCCCCAGCAAGGGATTGCACTCCACCGCCAAAGCGATTTTCCCCTCCTTGCACAGTTTCAGAGCGTTTCGGGTGGCGTCAAAGCAGATCACGTTCACATCCCGGCCACATCGGAAGCCGTGCTTTTCCAGGGCTTCGATGGCGCCGAAGGCCTCGTTGTCGTTCTCGCAGTACACCACATCGATGCCCTGCCCCGGCGGCAGCTCGTCCAGAAAGCGGCTCATGACCTCATAGGTCTTGGCCTGGGTGAAATCTCCGTCCAGCCGGGCCAGCAGGTTCCAGTTGTCGTGGGCGGCAAGGCCCTCCTCCAGCGCTCCGGTGCGGCCCAGCTGGGGCGTGGAGCCGGGGGTGCCCTGAATGTGGACGATATTCACCGGGCCCCCGCGATAGCACCGCTCCATCCACGTCACGGCTTTTCTGCCCTCGGCGTAGCAATCAGAGCCCACATGGGCGGCGTACAGGCTGTCGTCCTCCACATCCACCATCCGATCCACCAGAATCACCGGAATCCCCGCGTCCCTCGCCTCCTGCAAAACCGAGTCCCAGCCCGTTTCGCTCAGCGGCATGAGTACAATATAGTCCACTCTCTGCTGGATAAACCGCCGCACGGCGATGATCTGGTTCTCCTGAATCTGCCGGGCATCCTCAAAGAGCAGCCGGTAGCCCCGGCTTTCGGTGAATACGGACTTCATGGACTCGGAGTTGGCCACCCGCCAATCCGACTCCGCCCCCACCTGGGAAATGCCCACCACAATGAGAGTTTCCTCCTCCGGCTGTTCCGGTTCCTGTTTCCCGCAGCCCGTCATCAGAATCAGGGCCAGAATCAGGCAAATCAGACGTTTCACCGGCTCACCGCCTCCTTCCGAACATAGGGAATCCGGGCAGTCACCACTGTGCCCAGTCCTTCCTCGCTGTCAATGCTCAGGCCGTATTCCGGCCCGAATTGCAGCCGCAGCCGCTGGTTCACCGCGGACAGGCCGAAGCCCACCCGTTCGTCGTGCTCCATGGCATCACGCAGCTGGGCAAGCCGCTGGGGCGTCATGCCCACGCCGTTGTCCTCCACCTGCAGCAGCACGCATCCGTCCTCCAGGGCGGCCGTAATGCGGATGGTGCCCTTGGCCCGCTTGAGCTTGATGCCGTGATACAGCGCGTTCTCAACCAGTGGCTGCAAGGTCAGCTTGGGGAGCATGGCATCGTGAAGCCCCGGGTCAATGTCCAGGGTGTATTCCATAATATCCTGATACCGGGCGTGCTGGATTTGCAGGTAGCTGCGCACATGGCGTTCCTCCTCCGCCAGCGTAATCACGTCCTCGCCCTTACTCAGAGAGTGCCGGAAGAAGCTGGACAGATTGGACACCATCTCCACCGCCTCCTGCTGCTTGTCTGCCTCGATGAGCCAGATGATGGTATCCATGGTGTTGTAGAGAAAATGGGGGTTGATCTGGGCCTGCAGCAGGGCCAGCTCCGTCCGGCGCAGGCTCTCCTGCCGCCGCCGGATCTCCCGCATCTGGTCATCCAGCCTGCCGATCATCTGCTCCATGCCCTCGCTCAGGGTTCGAATCTCCCGAATCTTGGAGGGTACAGGCTCCTGAACCGTCAAATCGCCGGCATCGACCCTCTGCGCCCGGCGGCACAGCTCCTCCAGCGGCACCGTAATGGAGCGGCTCAGCCGGATGCTGTAGCGCAGCAGGAAGACAATGGCCAGCGCCGCCGCCAGAATGATCAGGGCAATCTCCACACCGGCCTGCCGGGTAACCACCTGCTGCACCGCGTTCAGCTCCGCCGCCTCGTAGTAGAGGTAGGTGTACATATACTCCTCCACCAGGGAGGTCAGCACATAGATATTGTTTTCCAGCTGCGTAAGCCTTTGGTCATAGTCCGAGGTTTCCTCAATCTGATAGATTTTCCCCTCCAGATTTTCGCACAGGTCCAGCACGCTGGTGATGGCCTGCCGGCTGTTTTTCTGGAAGGTGGTATCGATCAGAGCCTTGGCAAGGCTCTGGGCCGCCCGGACCTCCTCGATGGGCAGGCCCTGGGAATACTGGCTCTCGATGACGTAATAGTACATTCTCTGATCGATGGTATCCTTGAACTCCCGGTTGAATTCCGAGGCGGTGGTGACGTTGTGCAATAGTCTTGCGTAGTGGCTGCTGTAAGACCCCAGCATCAGCAGCACCGACACCAGCAGCACCGCCAGAACAATGCTGATGGCCGCTACCAGATGCCGCAGCCGGCCCTTGATGGAATAGACCTTCTTCATTTTCTTCCCTTTCCGCTGCGGTAGTCTCTGGGTGTGCAGCCCTGGGTCTTCTTGAACAGGAAGCTGAAATAGTGGGAGTCCTTATAGCCCACCGCCGCGGCGATCTCCCCGGAGCGTAGGTCGGAATGCCGCAAAAGCTCCCGTGCCTTCTCCATCCGTCTGGCGGTGAGATACTCCACAAAGGTGGTGCCCATCTCCTGACTGAACACGGCAGACAGATAGTTGGGACTTAAATTCACCTCTTTTGCCACCCGGTTCAGGGAGATGTCCTCGCTCCGGTAGTGCTCATCGATGTAGCGCACCGCCTGCTTCAGCTGACCGCTGTACTGGCTGCCCGTCACCCGGTCCCGGAGTTTGATGGCCTGCAATAGGATATCGGATAAGTACCGTTTCAGATCGTCAACGCTGATTTGCTGGCCCACCATGCCGAGGCAGCTCAGGCCGGACAGGTATTCCTTCTGCTCCACCCCAAGGCCCTCCACAAACTGGGTGGCGGCGAACCGGGCGCTGAGCATCAGGTACTGGCAGAAGGGCCCCGACTCCAGCGCGTCCTCCAGGGAATGGATGTATTCGTCCACAAAGCTGGGGATTTCCTGAGCGCTGGCGTTTTGCAGCACGCCAGTGAGCATGGCGGGGCTGACCTTGTTCATGTCCAGCCCCGAAAGGTCGTGGTCAGAGACGGTGCCGGTGAAGGTCTTCACGGTTTCGGCGCTGAGAATGTGCTGCTCCGGCAGAATATGGCGGTAGGCCCACAGCCGGGACACCTCCTCGAAGCATCCGGGCAGGGCGCTGAGCCGCCGGGTGGGGGTGCCCACCGCCACATACCAGTTCAGCTCCGGCCCAAAGGTCAAATACAGCTGCCGCACCTTGTGGATGCACCGGCTGATGATGGCCTCCATATTCTCCTGCCGCCCCAGCAGCAGCACGGCGTAGCTGGTCAGGCTCCAGCGGAACAGGATGTACTCCGGGTGTTTGAGAAAATGGGACACCATTTCATCCCGGATTCTGGCCCCCTGCTCCGAATAGGTCTCAGCAGTGCTGCTCTCCGGCACGGCGGACACCAGCGCCAGATCATAGACCTGGGCACGCAGGTCAAGGTCCAGCTTTTCCGCCTGCTCATAGATTTCCTGTACACTCAGCTGCCCCGCCACAATCCGCTCCAGAAAGCGGCGGCGGGCGTACTGCTCGTAGTCCTGGGCCTCCTGGCGGAACTGGGCCAGATAATTCTGCTGGGCCCGTTCCCCCTGAATCTTCTCCCGCACCTCCTGCAGCACCGTCATCAGGGTGCTCTTGGTGATGGGCTTCAGCAGATACCGCTCCACGCCCAGCCCGATGGCCGTCTGGGCGTACTCAAAATCGTCGTAGCCGGAGAGGATAATGACCTTCATCTGGGGAAATTCCTGCAATACCAGCTTGCTCAGGGCCAGCCCGTCCATGAAGGGCATCCGGATGTCCGTAATCAGCACGTCCGGCTTTGTCTGCTGGATAAGCGGCAGGGCCATCTCCCCGTCGCCGGCCTCGCCCACAAAGGTGTAGCCGCACTGGGCCCAGGGCATAGTGTCCCGGAGGGTCTCCCGGATGATGGTCTCGTCCTCTGCCAAAAATACCCGCAGCATGGTTTTCCTCCTCTCTAATCAGGTAAGTCAGAATTTAGTTGACAGTTGAAAGTGGACAGTTGACAGTTGTGGTATCCCTTCGGGATAAAACAAAAAAATTCTGCAACTACGAAACACAAGGCTTTTTCGAAAAACCTTCCACATCCGAAAATGATTGTGAACTGTCCCGCAGGGACTCCTTAACTGTCAACTGTCAACTATTCACTGTCAACTGAATTACTTTACAATATCCCGCGCCACATGGACGCCACTGGCGGAGGCGTGGGACAGGGAGTGGGTGATGCCGCTGCCGTCGCCGATGATATACAGGCCGGGGTAGCGGCTTTGCAGCTTCTCGTCCACTTCCACTTCCATATTGTAGAATTTGACCTCCACGCCGTAGAGCAGGGTGTCATCGTTGGCGGTGCCGGGGGCCACCTTGTCCAGGGCGTAGATCATTTCGATGATGCCGTCTAAGATACGCTTGGGCAGCACCAGACTCAGATCGCCGGGAGTAGCGTTGAGGGTGGGGGTCACAAAGGACTCCTCAATCCGGCTGGGGGTGGACCGGCGGCCACGGATCAGGTCGCCAAACCGCTGGACGATGACGCCGCCGCCCAGCATATTGCTCAGCCGGGCGATGGACTCGCCGTAGCCGTTGGAATCCTTGAAGGGTTCCGAAAAATGCTTGGCAACCAAAAGGGCAAAGTTGGTATTCTCCGTCTGCCGGGCCGGATCTTCATAGCTGTGTCCGTTGACGGTGATGATGCCGTTGGTGTTCTCGTTGACCACCGCGCCCTTGGGGTTCATGCAGAAGGTGCGCACCCGGTCGCCGTACTGCTTGGTGCGGTAGACGATCTTACTTTCGTACAGCTCGTCCGTCAGGTGGGAGAATACCTCCGCCGGCAGCTCCACCCGGACGCCAATGTCCACCCGGTTGGATTTGGTGGGAATCTCCAGCTCCTTGCAGACCTTTTCCATCCACTTGCTGCCGCTGCGGCCCACGGAAATGATGCATTTTTCGCAGGTATACGTCTTGTCAGAGCACAGAACTTCGTAGCCGCCGTCAAGGATTTTCACCGTCTCCACCGGGGTATCGAAGAAAAAGTCCACCTTGTCCCGCAGGTCGGCGTACAGGTTTTCCAGCACCACATAGTTGATATCCGTGCCCAGGTGCCGCACGGAGGCGTCCAGCAGGTGCAGATCGTACTGGATGCAGGCCTTCTTGAACTGGGTCCCGGCGGTGGAATAGAGCTTGGTTCCCTCTCCGCCGTAGCGCATATTGATTTCGTCCACATAGCGCATCAGCTCCAGGGCCTGCCGCTTGCCGATGTACTCATACAGCGTGCCGCCAAAATCGTTGGTAATGTTGTATTTTCCATCGGAGAAGGCCCCCGCGCCGCCGAAGCCGCTCATGATGGAGCAGCTCTTGCAGCCGATACAGGTCTTGATCTTCTCGCCGTCAATGGGGCAGCGGCGGCGGTTCAGGGCGTGGCCCGCCTCAAAAACCGCGATGCGCTTGTCCGGGCAGCGCTGGGTCAGTTCGTAGGCGGAGAAAATGCCGCCGGGGCCCGCGCCAATGATAATCACGTCATAATCCATAGTGTTCCTCCAAAATCTGTGCATTCCTTACAGTTTATGCTTTATCTTACCCATTCAGTATAGCCTATCTGCCGGAAATATGCAAGGGCGGAAAACAGCATCCGTAGGGGCGGCGAGTCGCCGCGGACAATGCGTTACGGCCCCTGGGCAGTTGACGAACATCCTTCGGGCCCCTCGACCAGTACTTCTCAAAAGCAGCGATGCTTCGTAGGGCGGAGTCATGACTCCGCCGACGCAGTATCGGTAATCGGCAATCTACGTTGAATGGTATTTGGCGAGTTAACGTCCAGACAAATCCCGTTGGACGAGCACAAGGC
Organism: Clostridiales bacterium; assembly: GCA_022786965.1. Lineage (GTDB taxonomy): Bacteria > Bacillota > Clostridia > Oscillospirales > Oscillospiraceae > Faecousia. Next base: position 16,256 of record JALFXH010000136.1, on the reverse strand, counting down.
ATTGGACCAACCTGTTCGGCGGGGTCATGACCCCGCCCTACGCAGTTGCTTAACTAAAGGATAATGTAGCTGAGCAAAGCCGATAAGCACATAGCAAAAAATCGGGGCGCTCCATCAGGAACGCCCCGAAGGGTTATTTCTTCGCTGCTTTCAGCCGCTTCTGCAGCCAGTCCTTGCCGTCCACGAACCGGGCGACAATGAAGCTTGCCACATAGTCGCCGGCGGCGTTGACCATGGTGGCGGGCGGGTCAACCAGATTGCCCAGGGCCAGGGCCATGGGGTAGGCAATGGCCATCTGCTCCGGGAAGAACACGGTGCACAGGGCCAGCTCGCCGGTGCCGCCGCCGCCGGGAATGCCGGACATGGCAACGGAGGAGAACACAGCCACGATGATGGCGAGAATCGCCCGGCCGGTGGAGAAGTCCTGACCGAACATACCGAACAGGAAGGCCACCTTCAGAATGGCGCTCATGGCGCTGCCGTCCATGTGCATGGTGGCGCCCAGGGGCAGCACGATGTTGCTGATGTCTTTGCTGATGCCGGTCTCTTCCGCGGCCTCCAAATTGGTGGGGATGGTGGCAACGGAGGAGCAGGTGCCGAAGGACACGGCGGCGGGCTTAAACAGGTGCTTCCACATGACCTTGGCCGCCCCCTTGCCGCCGCCGAACCGGGCGTAGATGGGGAAGAACACGAACATATAGGCAAAGCACAGGCCATAATAGACAAGCAATGTGCGGCTGTAGTCGCCGATTAGCTCCGGGCCATAGGTAGCCACCAGATTGGCAAAGAAGCCGAAGAAGCCGATGGGGGCATAGTAGGTAATGATCTGCACCGCTTTCAGGATGCAGGCGGTGATGTCCTCCAGGAGCTTGGCGGTCATGGTCTGGGAGCCGCCCTGCATCTGGATACCGAAGCCCACGATGACCGCGAAGACGATAAGGGGCAGGATGGCCCGGCGGCTCAGCAGCTCCACGAAGTCAGGCTTGGTGAAGAAGTTCACCAGCATATCGCCGATGCCGATGACGCTGCCGGCATCCACCTCGGGCACGTCATAGGTGCCGGTAATCACGGGGAAGACCCGCATCACCACATACATGATGATGGCGGCGATACCTGCGGTGACAAAGAAGGTAGCCAGGGTAACACCCATGACCTTGCCGGCCTTTTTCGCCCCGGGCATATTGGCAATGGCGGAGGCAATGGAGCAGAACACCATGGGAACTACCGCGCAGAACATGAGGTTGGTGAAGATGGTGCCCAGCGGTTCCAGCGCCGGCGCCGCCTGGGGGAACACCAGGCCCGTGATGCAGCCGGCGACAATGCCCACCAGCATGCAGATGAGGAACCCGTAGTTCTTGAAGAATTGTTTCATACTTGATACTCCCTTTCCAAATGTAACCCCTGAACCACACCGTATTTCGGTCTGTTTTCAGAGAAAAACCGGCTGGTCAATGCCGGTTATTTACCTGATCCGGAAAAGCCGTAAGCAAATCCGGTATCTATGGCGCTGCCGTGAACCATGATTGTACAAAGATAGCAAAAATCTGCGGAATTGTCAATGAAGCATTGCAAAGCAAGACAAAATTTGATAAAATGTTTTCCAGTCTATAGCCTGTTCGTTATTGTCCATCCCCTATGCGCATAATGATTCCCTAATTATATGTGGATTCAGGTGAGATCATGAACGAGAAACACGATTTTATTGCCGTATTTGATTCCGGCGTAGGTGGCATCAGCGTGCTGCGGCACCTGGTGCGGATTCTGCCGGGAGAGCGGTTTATCTACTACGGCGACTCCGCCAACGCCCCCTACGGCAGCCGCCCCACGCGGGAAGTCCGGGCGCTGACCCTGGCGGCTGTGGACAAGCTTCTGGCGGAGTACCCCCTGAAAGCCCTGGTCATCGCCTGCAACACCGCCACGGCGGCGGCTGTGAACGACGTCCGGGCCGCCCACCCGGAGCTCATCGTGGTGGGCATCGAGCCGGCCCTGAAGGTGGCGGCAGACCACTTCCCCGGTGGCCGTGTGGGTGTGCTGGCCACGGAAGTGACCCTGCGGGAGGAAAAATTCGACACACTCCTGCACCGCTTTGACGAAGATGTAACTATTTATAAAATTCCCGCCCCGGGACTGGTGGAGCTGGTGGAAAAAGGAAAGGTGGACGCCCCGGAAACGGAGGCGCTGCTGCGCAAGGTTCTCAGCCCCTATCTGGGAAAGCTGGACGCGGTGGTGCTGGGCTGCACCCACTACCCCTTCGCCCGGAATGCCATCCGCCGGGTGCTTGGCGACAATGTGGTTCTGCTGGACGGCGGCGAGGGCACCGCTAGGGAAACCCGGCGGCGGCTGGAGCTGGCAGGCCTGTTGGAAAACGGCAGTGGAGAGGTTATCCTACGCAACAGCTCCCCCGACCCGGATATACTGCGGCTGTCCCGGGAGCTGCTAAATCAGGAGGATTGACGATGGAGAATAATATTCTGGTTATTGGCATCGCCGGGGGCACCGGCAGCGGAAAAACCACCCTGATGAACAACCTCATCGGCAAGTTTGGGGATGTGGTTACCGTGCTCAGTCATGACAACTACTACCGCCGCCACGACGAATTAAGCTATGAGCAGCGGTGCAGGCTCAACTACGACGAGCCGGCCTCCCTGGAAACGGAGCTGATGGCGGAGCATCTTTCCAAACTGCGCCATGGGGAAGCCATCGACTGCCCCATCTACGATTTCACCATCCACAATCGCTCCGACAAAACCATGCACATCGTACCGAAAAAGGTCATTATTGTGGAAGGCATCCTGATTTTCGAAAACGAGACTCTGCGGAATTTAATGGACATCCGCATTTTCGTGGACACCGACGCGGATATCCGGCTGTGCCGCCGGATCACCCGGGACGTAAACAAGCGGGGAAGGACTTTGGAGAGCGTGCTGACCCAGTACCAGCAGACGGTGAAGCCTATGCACGAGCGGTATGTGGAGCCCAGCAAAAAATACGCCCACATTGTGGTTCCCGAGGGCGGAAAAAATCTTGTGGCGCTGGATATGATCACCGGCAGAATTCAGCATCATCTGGAGGGTATATGCGATACGAAAGTCTGATTTTTGACATTGACGGCACTCTGTGGGACTCCCGGGCCCTGGTGGCCGAGGGCTACAACATTCAGTTGGAACGGGAGGGCCTTTCCCATTTGGCGGTGAACGCGGAAATGTTCCTTCCCCTCTTCGGCAAAATCATGACAGAGATTGCCGACATTATTTTCCCCTCCATCCCCGTCCCGGAGCGTTATGCCCTGATGCAGCGGTGCATGGACACGGAAAATGTACATTTGCAGAACAATCCCTGCAATATCGGCTACCCCGGCGTCCGGGAGACTATGGAAGAACTGGCAAAAAATCATCGACTCTTCATCGTCAGCAACAGTCAGAAGGGCTACCCGGAGCTGTGCATCGAAAAGCTGGGCCTGTCAGACCTGATTCAGGGCCACCTGTGCTTCGGCGACACCGGCACCAGCAAGGGAAAGACCATCCGCGCCCTAATGGACGCCCACGGCATCACGGACTGCGCCTACATCGGCGACACCCAGGGCGACTATGAGGCAACCTTGGAAGCCGGCGTTCCCTTCATCTGGGCGGCCTATGGCTTTGGCACCCCCAACGGGTACGACCACAAAATCGACAGCTTTGCCGACCTGCTGAAGCTGCCCAACGAATAATCACACATATCTGTAGGGCGGGGTCATGACCCCGCCGACCCGGCTTCGATGATATGCGGCCTACGATGAATGGGATTGGGCAGGTTGGCATCCAAGCCACTTCCGTTGGACGAAAGTATCCGCTATGTCCAAGGTAATCGGCGGGGTCATGACCCCGCCCTACAAATAGTTAGGAGTATTATTTCATGAGCATCGCAATGGACGCCGCCTGTCTGCAATGCAGCCTGCGGCGCAATTTGGAAACCGCACAGTCCCTTGGTTCGGCGGAGGAAACCATGGATTTTGCCCGGGACCTGATGAAACTGTATCTGGACGGGCCGAAGAACGTACCCTCCACCTGGTATACGCCGAAAATCGCCCGTCTGCTGCATGAGCGCTACGGTCTGGAAATCGACCGGTTCCGGCAGGAAAAGCTTGATTCCAACGCCCTGGTGCTGTCCCATATGGAGGACATCCGCCGCCGGGTCATGGACGCCGACAATCCGGTGCTGGCCGGTCTGCAGTTCGCCATTTTGGGCAATTATCTGGATTTTTCCGCCCTGCAGGGTCAGGTCAGCTTTGAAAGGTTTGCGGAAATGCTGGATTCCGCCGGAGATATGCGGTTTGACATGGCTGTTTTTGAGCGGTTCTGCCGGGATTTGCAGAAGGGGAAGAAGCTCCTGTATCTGACGGACAACGCAGGAGAAATCGGCTTCGACCGGATTTTCGCCGAGGCCATCGCCAAAACTTATCCCAATCTGGAAATCACCTTCTGCGTCCGGGGTGGCCCCACGCTGAACGACGCCACCCGGGAGGACGCGGAAACCGTGGGGATACCCTTCCGGGTCATCGACAACGGCAATCTGATCCCCGGCACCCAGCTGGATCAGCTCAGTGCGGAGGCAAAGCAGGCTGTCGAAACCGCGGACGTGATTCTCGCCAAGGGCATGGCCAATGTGGAAACCATGCTGGGCTGCGGATACAATATCTATTACGCGTTTTTAGTCAAATGCCAGCGGTTTGTCAATCTCTTCGGCAAGCCGCTGATGACCCCTATGCTGGTATCCGAAATCCGCTGACACTTTTCGCATTCTTAACGGAAATTTAATGAAATCCTGGGCAATCTCCATTGCAAACGGTTTTTCCCTATGCTACAATAGGGAAAAATCGCTGTAGGAGTTTGATATGCTACTGAAATACCTCGCCTGTTTCTTCGTCTCCATGGTTCCGCTGGTGGAGCTTCGTCTGGCGGTTCCCATGGCCGTCTCCATGGGCCTGGGCTACTGGCCATCGCTGGTGGTGTGCGTCATCGGAAACCTTCTGCCTGTTCCGTTCATTTATTTTTTCGCGAGAAAAATTCTGGAATGGGGCAAGGATAAGAAATATATCGGAGGCTTTTTCAGCTGGTGCCTGCGCAAAGGCGAGTCCGGTGGGCATAAGCTGACCCAGCGGGCCGGACGCACCGGCTCCTTTCTGGCCCTGATGCTGTTTGTGGGCATTCCCCTGCCGGGAACAGGCGCCTGGACAGGAACCCTGGCCGCCAGCTTTTTGGATATGGGCATCAAAACCACCTCCCTGGCGGTATCCGCCGGTGTGGTTCTCGCCGGAATCATCATGGGCATCGTCGCCCTGACCGGCGTTCATGTGTTTGGACTTTAATCAGGAGGTAAGAAAAAATGTCCGATTGTCTGTTCTGTAAAATCATCGCTGGGGAAATCCCCTCCACCAAGGTCTACGAGGACGAGACCGTCTTCGCCTTCCGGGATATCAATCCCCAGGCGCCCACCCACGTTCTGGTGGTGCCCAAGGTCCACATCGCCGACTGCAATGGCGTAACTGCCGAAAACAGCGCGGTGGTCGCCCACATTTTTGAGGTCATTCCGAAAATTGCCCAAGCCGAAGGTCTGACGGATGGCTACCGGGTGGTCAGCAACTGCGGCAGCGATGCCGGTCAGACGGTACAGCACCTGCATTTCCACGTTCTCGGCGGCAAGCAGCTGACTCTGGAAATGGCGTAAACTGTATAAAATCAGGGCTCAGGCAAACGCCTGAGCCCTGATTGTCATTCTAAGCGAGCGCAGCGAGTCGAAGAATCTATCCGCTTACGGAAACGGGAAGATCCTTCGACTGCGCTGCACGCGGTGCAGCTCCGCTCAGGATGACAGCGTTTTTTACTTTGTACCGAAAATCCGGTCGCCGGCGTCGCCCAGACCGGGAACGATGTAAGCGTTGGCGTTCAGCTTTTCATCCATGGCGGCAAGGTAGATGTCCACGTCGGGATGGGCCGCGGTAACGGCTTTCACGCCCTCGGGGCAGCCGATAATGTTCATCATAATGATCTGTCTGCAGCCGTGCTGCTTCAGGAAGTCGATGGCTGCGATGGCGCTGCCGCCGGTGGCCAGCATGGGGTCCACCACGAACACCTGGCGGTTGCCGATGTCATCGGGCAGCTTGCAGTAGTATTCCACAGGCTTATGGGTCTCGGGGTCCCGGTACAGGCCAATGTGGCCGATCTTGGCGGAGGGGATCAGGTTCACCATGCTGTCCACCATGCCCAGGCCCGCCCGGAGAATGGGAACGATGGCCATTTTCTTGCCCGCCAGCATCCGGCAGGTGGCGGTAGTGATGGGGGTCTCCACGGAAACCTCCTTGGTGGGAAGGTTCCGGGTGGCTTCGTAGCACATCAGGCCGGCGATTTCGCCCACCAGCTCCCGGAATTCCTTGACGGGGGTATCCTTGCTGCGCAGGATTGCCAGCTTGTGCTGAATCAGGGGATGATCGAGGACATAAACATTTGCCATGGTATCTTTCTCCTTTATTCCATTATTTCAGTTCTTCTGACTTCATACGTTCCGCCCGCTCCCGCTCCGCCTGGGACAGACGCAGGTAATTGGGGGTCAGGGCGTTGGCGTCACCCGGGTCGCCGGCTTCGGCTTGCTTCCGCGCCGCCAGCGCCACGCCGCTGGCACGCTGGTGCATCCGGTGCTCCGGGGGCAGTACCAGATTGGGAACGCTCTCCAACAATGTATTATAACACAGATTGCTGCCATCGCCAACCAGAAATATGGGCTCATTCAAACTTTTTAATTCCTCACCCAGCTCGGCAAGGGAGATGGCCCTGTCTTCCGATACCCGCTCCAGTGCTCCACGGTTTACATAAAACAGCGCATTGTAAACCTGGCTTCTCCGGGCGTCCATGCAGGGGCAGACGTAACCCTGATATACGCCCAAGCCCAGAGCCATCGCTTCCAGAGTGGACACGCCGTAGCAGGGAATTTCCCGGCCCCAGGCGAAGCCCTTGGCGGCGGCCACGCCGATGCGCACCCCGGTAAAGGAGCCGGGACCTGCCGCCACGGCAGCGGCGGTCACGTCGGCAACGGTTTTCCCGCACTGGGAAAGCAGCTGCTCCGCCATAAGCATCAGGGTCTGGCTGTGGGTCAGACCGGTATTCTGGTAGCTCTCCCCCAGCAGCTTTCCATCCTCCAGCAGGGCCACGGATGCCACTTTCGCGCTGGTCTCAAAGGCTAAAATCAGCAAGTTTTTCTCCCCCTTCGATGGTGATGCGCCGGGTGTCCTCCCCCAGCTTTTCGATGGTTACGGAAATCGCGTCCTCCATGGCCTCCGCCACGTTCTCGCTCCACTCCACGGCACAGATGCCGCCCCGGTCCAGATAGTCCTCCCAGCCGATGTCCCACAGGTCGTCGGCAGAGCGCAGACGGTACATATCAAAGTGGAACAGGGGAAGCCGCCCGCCCAGGTATTCATTGACGATGGTGTAAGTTGGGCTTGTGACCAGCTCCTTACAGCCCAGGCCCCGGGCAAGGCCCCGGGTAAAGGCGGTCTTCCCCGCGCCCAGGTCGCCCCGGTAGGCGATGACTGTGCCCGGCGTCAGGACGTTTGCCAGCGCCGCCCCGAGGGTTTCCGTTTCTTCCGGGGAATTGGTTATATATTCCATAGTTCTTAACTCCATATCCGTAGGGCGGGGTCATGACCCCGCCGACCCGGTAATTGTTCTCACTCGCATAAATAGAAGCAGTCGTCTCCCCATCTCATTGGATTTCCTTCTATATAGAGCCAAATCCGCTCATAATCTTTCTGGTTTCGAATGACATGGTCATGAAAAGAAGCCTGCCACACTTTGCAATCGGCATCAAAACCATGTATTTTCTTCGATACATAAGATTTGTATTGTCCAATCACCGTTGGCAGATTTGTGCTTCCACTTTGCAATACAAGAATGCCATGTACATGATTCGGCATCACTACAAATTTGTCGACGATTACGTCAGGAAAATGATGTTCAATTTTCTCAAAACCCCGCTTCGCAATTTCCCCGTACTTGCTCAGCACGCCCCTATGCCAGAACAGGCAGCGTTTTTCCCATGTACAGATGGTAACGAAATAATAGTTGGGAGTGGTATAGTCGTACTGTCTTAATTCTTGCGGGAGTGGAAGCGGTCGTGTTCATCATTTGGATTCATACGTTCAACCAACCCATGCAAATATCCCAGCGGGTCGGCGGGGTCATAACCCCGCCCTACGAATGGGAATTCTTTAATTTCTCGGCCTGATCGGCGGTGGCCAGGGCGTTGATGATTTCATCCAAATCCCCGTCCATGACGGAGTCGATGCGATACAGCGTCAGATTCACCCGGTGGTCGGTGACCCGCCCCTGAGGGAAGTTATAAGTGCGGATGCGCTCGTTGCGCATACCGGTGCCCACCTGGCTGCGGCGCAGGCCGGTGACCTCGCTTTCCTTCTTCTCCTGCTCCATCTCATACAGCTTGGAGGCCAGCATCCGCATACATTTCTCCCGGTTCTGCACCTGGCTCCGCTCCTCCTGGCAGGCTACCACAATCCCCGTGGGCTTGTGAATCAGCCGCACGGCAGAGCTGGTCTTGTTTACGTGCTGGCCGCCGGCGCCGCTGGCCCGGTAGACCTGCATTTCGATGTCGGCGGGGTTAATCTGCACGTCCACCTCTTCCATCTCCGGCAGCACCGCCACGGTGGCGGTGGAGGTGTGGACCCGGCCGCCGGATTCCGTCTCCGGCACCCGCTGAACCCGGTGGACGCCGGACTCGTACTTCATCCGGGAGTAGGCCCCCCGGCCGTTAATGACGAAATCCGCCTCCTTCACGCCCCCCAGCTCTGTCTCATTGTAATTGAGCAGCTCCACGCTCCAGCCCATTTTCGCCGCGTACATGGAGTACATCCGAAACAAACTGTGTGCAAACAGGGCGCTTTCCTCCCCGCCCACGCCGCCTCGGATCTCCACAATAACGCTTTTTTCGTCGTTAGGGTCCTTGGGCAGCAGCAGGATTTGCAGCTTTTCGTAGAGTTCTTCCTTCGCCGCCTTGGCCTGCGTATAGGTTTCCTGACACAGCTCCTTCATTTCCGGGTCGGACATCAGTTCCTGAGCGTCCGCCATGTCGGTTTCCGCCTGCCGGTAAGCCTGATAGCATTCGACAATTGGCTCTAAATCGTTCTTCTCCCGCAACTGCTTCGCCGCCTTCTGAGGGTCGGCGTAGAAATCCGGCTGCTCAGAGCGGGCGCAAAGCTCTTCATATTTATTGCAGATTGCCTGTAATTTGTTCAGCATTCACATTTCTCCGTTATTTCGACTTTTTACCAGACATATTGCCCCAGATCTGCGGGGATATTATGTACGCCGGAAGACGTTCAGCACGCAGCTTGCCGTATCCGTCAGGACCTTCGTTTCCCGCAGGCGGTCCGCGCCGGCTTTACTCACCCGGAACAGGTGGGGCGTCATGGCAAACAGGTTCTGCACCTGGTTCCCCTCCACCGTAAAAGAAAAGCGGATGGGGATGGATTTCAAAAGGCCAAAGCCCGGCAGCTCCGGAACGGTGTCCTTGTCCCGGAAAACCAGTTCCTCATAGATGATCTTTTTCAGCCCCAGCAGGTGATCCTGCGCCGCAAGCACCTGAAAAAACAGGCCGTTTTCCCGCAAAACCCGGTGAAATTCCTCCGGCAGAGTGATTGCGAACAGGCTGGTCAGCAGCCCAGCGCCGCCATCCTCCACGGGAATCCGGGCCGCCGTGGCGCACAGCCACCGGGCATCCTTATATTTCCCCGCGGCACTGCGCACCGCGTCCTTGGAAATGTCCAATCCCACAAGCTCGGCGCCCATAGCCTTGGCCAGCCGGGTGCAGTAGTAGCCCTCCCCGCAGCCCACATCCAGAATCGGGCCGGTGGCTCCGTATTTTTGGGCGGCAGCAATGAGCGCGTCTGAGATGGGAGCGTAAAAGCCGCCCTCCAAAAACTCCCGGCGGGAGGCCACCTGCTCTTTGGTGTCTCCCGGGTGGGCGGAGTGCCGCCGCTGGACGGGCAGCAGATTCACATAGCCCTGCCGGGCAATATCAAAGCTATGGTTTTCCGGGCAGACCAGGCGGCGCTCCTCCCGGCACAGGGGTTTTTCACAAATCGGGCAGATCAGGTTCATATCATAATCCTCCAATAGAATAGTATACCCTATTTTTTATCCGCCGTCAACGAATTCATGGAAAGGAGGGTGGTGTTCATGCGAAAATGTCTGGCAATTCTCCTGAGCTTATCCCTGCTGATCCTGCCCGCGGAGGCCAAGGAAACCAAATATGTGGCCCTGACCTTTGACGACGGGCCCTCGGGCAAGTATACCCGCAAGCTCCTGGACGGGCTTTACGACCGGGGCGTCCAGGTCACCTTCCTGCTGTGCGGTTACCGGATGAAGGACTATCCCGACCTGACCCGGCGGATTTGGGAAGAGGGCCACGAAATCGGCTACCACGGCTTCACCCACAAGAATATGAAGCAGATGAGCCGCCGGGACATTGCGGAGGAGCTGGAAGAAAGCCAGGCTCTGCTGCCGGAAGGCTGCCAGCCGGTGTTCCTGCGGCCCCCGGGAGGCTGCTGCTCCGACGCGGTACGGCAGGTCGCTGAGGTTCGGAATCTGGCCATTCTGGGCTGGTCCGTGGACCCCCGGGACTGGGCCACCCACAATACCGCTTCCGTGGAACGCTTTGTTCTGAAGAACGTGAAGGACGGTGATATCGTGCTGCTGCACGATATGTCCGACAGCTCCGTGCAGGCCGCGCTGGACATCGTGGATGTGCTGCTGGATCAGGATTACGAAATCGTCACCGTTTCCCGGCTGGTCCGCGTCCGGGGGGTGAAGCTGCGTCCCGGACGTGCCTACAGCAACTTCCCGCGGGTAGAGAAAACACCATAATTTTTTCATATTTTTATTGTTTTTTCCTGCCTCTGGCCGATCTCCGGCGGCAGGATTCTTTCTTTTTTTACCCAATTCCGGTGGAGTACGGATTGGGTTATCATGTAAATTAACCAAAAATCCCCCCGTGGGGGATAGGAAAATAGGAAGAATTGTGTGAAAATGCACGATTGACAATCTTGCATTTAATTAGTAAAATAATATCGATACCTTATGTTCTGCATAAGCGTTATTTCGTTCGTCTCAAGAATCAATGATTAGGAGGAAATCACTTTGAAGGATTGGGCATTTACAACCACCATCGAGGAGATGGAAGCTGCCACCAATTCTCTGCTGGAAACCGCGCAGAAAGTTGGCGCTGACACCTGGCAGCAGCGTGTTAAGAACCAGACTCCTCACTGCGGCTTCGGCGAGAGCGGCACCTGCTGCCGTATCTGCTCCATGGGCCCCTGCCGCATCACCAAGAAGTCCCCCCGGGGCATCTGCGGCTGCGACGTTCATGGTATCGTCGCCCGTAACTACCTGCGTTTCACCGTCGGCGGTACTGCAGCACACTCTGACCACGGCCGTGAAATCATGCACACCCTGCACCAGACCCACGAAGGCGGCAACTATCAGGTCAAGGACCCCGAGAAGCTGATCCGTATCGCCAAGGAGTGGGGCGTGGAAACCGAGGGCAAGGATATCTACGATCTGGCCCACGAGATGGCTGAGATCGGCCTGCTGGAGTACGGCTTCCCCTTCGGCGAGCAGAAGTTCGCTCAGCGTGCTCCCGAGCACACCAAGGAGCTGTGGCGCAAGGCTGAGATCATGCCCCGCGCTATCGACCGCGAAATCGCCACCGCTATGCACATGACCCATATGGGTAACTCCTCTCTGGCTGAAGCTCTGATCCGTCAGTCCCTGCGTGCAGGTCTGTCCGACGGTTGGGGCGGCTCCATGATGGGCACCGAGTTCTCCGACGTCATGTTCGGCACCCCCAAGCCCATTGACACCGAGGCCAACATCGGCGTTATGGAGAAGGACAACGTCAACATCGTCGTCCACGGTCACGATCCCTCCCTGTCCGAGATGATCGTCTACTACGCCAACGATCCCGAGATGATCGCCTACGCCAAGGAAATGGGCGCCAAGGGCATCACCGTTTCCGGCGTCTGCTGCACCTCCAACGAGGTTGCCATGCGTCACGGTATCCCCATGGCCGGTAACTACCTGAACCAGGAGAACGTGGTTCTCACCGGCGCCTGCGAAGCCATCGTTGTGGACGTGCAGTGTATCTTCCCCGCTCTGGGCCCCCTGAGCAAGTGCTTCCACACCAAGTTCATCACCACCTCCCCCATCGCCCGGATTCCCGACTCCGAGTTCATCCAGTTCTCCGCCAAGACCGCCGGCGACAACGCCAAGGCGATCGTCAAGATGGCCATCGAGAACTTCAAGAACCGTAACCCCGAGCTGGTCAACATCCCCAACCTGAAGCAGAAGGCCCGTGTCGGCTACTCTGTGGAAGCCATCGTCAAGGTTCTGGACGGCGTTGCCAACTCTCAGGTGGACGAGTTCGGCACCACCAAGCCCCTGCTGGAGTGCATCACCTCCGGTGTCCTCCGCGGCGCTGTGGCTATGGTCGGCTGTAACAACCCCAAGGTTCGTCACGATGCCGCTCACATCGGTCTGATGAAGAAGATGCTGGAGAACGACATCATCGTCATCACCACCGGCTGTTCCGCTCAGGCTGCTGCCAAGGCTGGCCTCATGGATCCTGTCCAGGCCAAGGAGTACTGCGGCGCAGGTCTGAAGCGTGTCTGCGAGCTGGCTGGCATTCCTCCCGTTCTGCACATGGGCTCCTGCGTGGATATCTCCCGTATGATGATCCTGGCTGCCGAGCTGTCCAAGGATTCCGGCATCCCCATCTCCCAGCTGCCCGTTGTTGGCTGCGCTCCCGAATGGATGTCCGAGAAGGCCGTCTCCATCGGTAACTACGTTGTGGCTACCGGCATCGAGACCTTCCTGGGCGTTGATCCTTACTCCAAGGGATCCGAAGAAGTCACCCGCCTGCTGCAGGGCGAGGACGGCATCAAGGAGTGGGTCGAGGCTAAGTTCGTTGTCGATACCGACATCGACTCCCTGGGCGACAAGATGATCGAGTGCATCGAGGCCAAGCGTGCCGCTCTGGGCATCTAAAACGAGTTTCTGTCATTCCGAGCAAGCGAAGCGCGTCGAGGAATCTTCGCGCCATCGTATCAACGTATCTGCGTAGATACTTCGTCTCCGCTCAGTATGACAAGAATTCTGATTACTTACAATTCGAGGTCTTTTTCCAATGAAAGTAGCGATTACCGGTAAGGGCGGCGTGGGTAAGACCACCCTGTCCTCCACCCTGGCCCGGCTCTATGCCGCGGAGGGCCGGACTGTTCTGGCCGCCGACGTGGACCCCGATGCCAATCTGGGTCTGGCTCTGGGCCTAAGCCAGGAGGAAGTGGACGCCATCGTCCCCATCTCCAAAATGCGCACCTTAGTGGAAGAACGCACCGGCGCCAACGCCGCCAACAAGTTCTTCAAGCTCAACCCCTATGTGGCTGACATTCCCGACACCTTTTCCAAAGAGATCAATGGCGTAAAGCTGCTGGTCATGGGCACCGTGGATGTGGGCGGCAGCGGCTGCGTCTGTCCGGAGCACGTCATGCTCAAGTCCATTCTGGCCGCCCTGACCTACCGCAAAAATGACGTGGTCATCATGGATATGGAAGCGGGACTGGAACATCTGGGCCGGGGCACCGCGGGCAATATGGACCAGTTCATCGTGGTCATTGAGCCCGGCGCCCGCAGCGTTCAGACCTACCACAATGTGAAGCGCCTGGCCGCTGATCTGGGTGTGAAGCAGGTGCGGGTGGTTGCCAACAAGGTCCGGGATGCCCGGGATGAGGAATTTGTCAAGTCCGCCATCCCCGCGGAGGACCTGCTGGGCTTCATCCACTATAACCCGGAGATCATGGACGCTGACCGTCAGGGCAAATCGCCCTACGACTTCAGCCCCACGGCAATCGAGGAGATCCGGAAGATCAAAGAAATTCTGGATCGTGATGACTGTTAATGGAATAATACGAAATAGGAGGAAAAACCGTGACACTTTTTGAAAGAGTTTTTGGCGGTAACGATGCCGTATATGGTCTGACCGAAGCGGCCATCAACAACGCCATTGCACAGTACGGCGAGGATCACGCCGTTTCCTTCCCCGGCACTGCCTACAGCCTGCCCTGCTACTACGGCGTGACCGGCGTGAAGGTTGAGACCCTGGGTCAGCTGAAGGAAGCACTGGGTGTTGTCAAGACCCTGATGACCCGTGAAAACCGTCTGAATGATGCGTTCATGTCCGGTGTTGCCACCGCTCTGTGCGCTGAGTTCATCGAGGTTCTGAAGTACATCGATGGTGCTGAGCCCTACGCAGCTCCCTGCTACGGCCACCTGCCCGACGCCGTTGTCCGTTCTCTGGGTGTTCCCCTGGTTACCGGCGACATTCCCGGCGTGCCCGTCATCCTGGGCACCGCTCCTACCGCTGACGAAGCCGTTGCTCTGGTCAAGAGCTATCAGGCGCAGGGTATGCTGGTCACTCTGGTGGGCGGCATCATCGATCAGCTGGAGGAGAAGGGCTACAAGACCGGCGCTGAGCTGCGCGTCATCCCTCTGGGCAAGGATGTCACCTCCGTCATCCACGTTGTCTCCGTCGCTGTCCGTGCAGCTCTGATCTTCGGCAACATTCAGCCCGGCGACGCCGCTGGCCTGATGAAGTACACCTTCGAGCGTGTTCCCGCCTTCGTTAACGCCTTCGCTCCTCTGGACGATGTGATCGTTGCCTGCGGCGCCGGCGCCATCGCTCTGGGCTTCCCCGTTATCACCAACGAAACCGAGAATATTTTCCGTGTTCCCAAGTCCCTGATCGTTCAGACCGATGTTTCCAAGTGGAACGCCACCTCTCTGGAGGCCCGGGACATTAAGATCAAGATTACCAACATCGACATCCCCGTGGCTTTCGCTTCCGCTTTCGAAGGCGAAATCATCCGCCGCGGCGATATGCAGGTGGAAGTGGACGGCTCCCGTGTGGACTGCTTCGAGCTGGTTCAGACCAAGGAAGCCGCCGAGATCGAGGACCACAAGATCGAGGTCATCGGACCCGAAATCGACGAGGTTCCCGCTGGCTCCAAGGTCTCCCTCAGCTACACCGTTGAGGTTGCCGGCAAGGCCATGCAGCCCGACTTTGAGTCCGTCATGGAGCGTAAGATCCACTCCTGGATCAACTGCATCGAGGGCGTTATGCACACCGGTCAGCGCGACATGATCCGTATCCGTATCAGCAAGGCTGACTTCGAGGCCGGCTTCAAGTTCAAGCACCTGGGCGAAGTTCTGTACGCCAAGGTCAAGAGCGAGTTCGAGGCTGTTGTCGACAAGTGCCAGGTCCGCATTGTTGTGGACGCCGAGCAGAACGCCAAGCTGCGTGCCGCTGCCAACGAGGTCTTCGACAAGCGTGACGCCCGTCTAGCCTCCATGACCGACGAGTCCGTTGAGCAGTACTACACCTGCATTATGTGCCAGGCCTTCTCCCCCAGCCACGTCTGTATCGTTACCCCCGAGCGTCTGGGTCTGTGCGGCGCCGTGTCCTGGCTGGATGCCAAGGCCACCAAGGAGCTGGATCCCGCCGGTCCCTGCCAGCCCATCCCCAAGGAAGGCTGCCTGGATGAGAAGCTGGGCCGTTACACCACCGTGGACGAGGCCGTCAACAAGTACTCTCACGGTGCTCTGGAGCATGTGACCCTGTACTCCCTGTTCCAGGATCCCATGACCTCCTGCGGCTGCTTCGAGTGCATCTGCGGCGTTGAGCCTGTCTCCATGGGCGTTGTCATCACCTGCCGTGAGCACGCCGGTATGACTCCTCTGGGCATGACCTTCTCCGAGATGGCTTCCATGACCGGCGGCGGTGTGCAGACCCCCGGCTTCATGGGCCACGGCAAGCAGTTCATCGCCTCCAAGAAGTTCCTGGCCGCAGAGGGCGGCATGGGCCGCATCGTGTGGCTGCCCAAGGAGCTGAAGGATCAGATGGCCGACCGCATCAACGCCACGGCCAAGGAGCTGTACGGCATCGATAACTTCACCGCCATGATCGCGGATGAGACCGTCACCACCGATATGGAGGAGCTGTACACCTTCCTGACCGAGGTGGGCCATCCCGTTCTGGAGATGGAGCCCCTCATGTAAAACCGGGAGACATTTCCCCCATACATAACGAAGAGCGGTATTCATGGCTGAAGCCCTGAATACCGCTCTTTATTGTCCTCAAAAGGCCGGTTTATTGCC
>JALFXH010000058.1 GCA_022786965.1 Clostridiales bacterium | reverse complement strand
TCCAGTTCTATAACCTGATTGGCAATCTGACCGCGCTGGAAAATGTAGAGCTGGCCAACCAGATCTGTAAAAACCCCCTGGATGCGGAGGAGATTCTGAGGGAAGTGGGCCTTGAGGAGCGGAAGAAGAACTTTCCCAGTCAGCTTTCCGGCGGCGAGCAGCAGCGTGTAGCCATCGCCCGGGCGTTGGCGAAGAATCCCAAGCTGCTGCTTTGCGACGAACCAACCGGCGCGCTGGACTATCAGACCGGTAAGGCAATTTTGCAGCTTTTGCAGGACACCGGGAGAAGGACCGGTATGACCGTAATCATTATCACCCACAACGGCGCTTTGACAGCCATGGCAGACCGGGTGATCCGGGTGAAAAACGGCACGGTGGCGTCCGTCACAATAAATGAGCATCCCCAGAACATTTCGGAGATTGAGTGGTAATCATGAGCAGGAACGCCATGCGCAAAAATCTGCGCCAATCCATTATCAAATCTTTCGGGCGATATCTGGCAATTACCCTGATTATCGCCCTGGGTGCCGGCCTGTTCGTAGGTCTTCTGATGACCAAAACGGACATGGTGGCCACGGGCCAGATCTTCATGGATCAGCAGGATATGTTTGATCTGCGGATGATCAGCAATTACGGCTGGACCGACAAATATGTACGGGAGTTCTCTGACCTGGAGGGCGTTGCCGACGCTGAGGGCATCTACTATATCGACCTGATCGCCAATCGGGAGGGCAGCGATCAGGAGTCGGTGTACCGGTTCTACACCATCCCGGAGGGTGTGAACAAGGTGGCTCTCCGGGGCGGGCGGATGCCGCAGAGGGATGATGAATGCCTTGCCGACAGTTTCCGCAATGGTGACAGTGTGCTGGGAACAAAAATCACCATTACAGACAGCAACGACCCCGACTCCCTGGAAAAGGTGGTGCAGAAGACCTTTACCATTGTGGGCTATGTGTCTTCCCCCCTGTACATGGATATGAACCGAGGCACAACCTCGGTTGGCAGCGGTTCGCTGGAGGATTATTTCTTCGTGCCGAAGGCGGCGCTGGACAACGATTTCTACACGGAGATCCATCTGCGGCTGAATGGAAGCCACCGAATCTACACCGATGAGTATAACGATTTTCTGGATGCGGAATCAGACCGGTTGAAGCCTCAGGCAGAGCAGCTGTGTACAGAGCGCTTTCTGGATGTTAAGGAGGAAGCCGAGGAGGAATACAACGATGGCTATCAGGAATACCTGGATGGCGTAAAGGAGTATGAAGACGCCAAGGCGGACGCGGAGAAGGAGCTGGCGGATGCGGAACAGGAGCTGAAAGACGGAGAAGAGGAACTGGAGAAAAACCGCAAAAAGCTGATTGACGGCGAGAAAGAGATCAAAGACGGCAGAGAGCAAATCGAGGAAGCCCGCGGCAAGATTGCTACCGCGCGCAAGGAGCTTGCCCAGAAAAAGACGGAGACTGAAGCGCAGCTTGCGGCGGCAAAACAGCAGCTGGACGCGCAAGCCGCCCAACTGCCGGCAAATGTCTCCTCGGAGCAGCTCAGCGCGGCCAAGGCATTCATCGGGCATTATGAGGCAATTCCCGGACAGATAGAGCAGACGGGCGCGGAGCTGGAAAACCTGAAGCAGGCTTATGATACAGCCGAAACGGAGGAAGAGAAAACCGCGATCCAGGAGCAGATTGCCCAGGCCCAGTCCCGGCTCAATGGGCTTTCCGGGGAGTTGGAATCCGGAAGAGGCAACTATGAAACTTCCATGCAGGTGGTTGGAATCGCGAATGCGCACGCTTCGGTTCAGGCGGCATACACACAATTGGAAAGCCAAAAAGCGGCAGCACAGAAGCAGCTTGCCGATGCGGCAGCGCAGATCGATCAGGGCGAGCTGAAAATGTGGGAAAACGAAACCAAGCTGAACAACGCGGAAAAGAAAATCGCGGTAGGCTGGGGAGAATGGAAGAAAGGAAAGGAAGAACTGGAGGACGGCTGGGAGGACTACGAGCAGGCAAAGCAGGACGCCGAAAAAGAGCTGGCGGATGCCGAACAGGAACTGAAGGATGCCGAGGAAGAGTTGCTGGATGCCCGGGATGAGATTGACTCCATGGATACGCCGGACCTGACCATTCTGGACAGGAACAGCAATGTTGGATATAACAATCTGGACAGCTCCTCCGATATCGTGGCGGGTGTCTCCCGGGTATTTCCGGTGTTTTTTATTCTGATCGCGGCGCTGGTCTGCATTACCACCATGACCCGGATGATCGATGAGGAACGTACCCAAATCGGCACCCTGCAAGCCCTGGGCTATACCGACCGGGAGATCATGAACAAATACCTGGTCTATTCCGGCAGCGGAGCGGTGCTGGGCTGTGCCCTGGGCATTGCGGCCGGCAGCACCATTTTTCCACAGATTCTGTGGAAGGCTTACTGCATCATGCTGAACATCCAGCCCAATGTGGTGCTGACCATCAATTGGCCGCTTTCCCTGGCGGTGCTGGTGATCTACACGGCGATCATGCTCTTCGTGACCTGGTGGTGCTGCCACAAGACCCTGGCGGAGAATCCCGCGGAACTGATCCGGCCCAAGGCGCCGGAGGCAGGCAAACAGATATTTGTGGAAAAACTGCCATTCTGGAAGCGGATCAGCTTCCTGAATAAAGTCACCATCCGTAATATTTTCCGCTACAAGCAAAGGCTTGCCATGATGCTCATTGGCATCGGCGGCTGTACGGCCCTGCTGCTGACGGGCTTCGGCTTGCGGGATTCGATTTCCAACATCGCGGCTTACCAGTTTGAGAACGTGACGAAATATGATATTTCCGTCTATTTCCGGGAGGAACCCTCGGAGCGACAGCAGGACAAGTTCCTAAAAGCAGTTGAGCATGACGCGTCAAACAGGATGTTCTACCATCAGAGCAGCGTGGAGATAGACTTTGACAACCGTGTGAAGGAGATCTAC